>CAYOJF010000093.1:0-19577 GCA_964404215.1 uncultured Aureispira sp.
TCATTTTCGCCCAAATCATTGATTTTGAAGAACTTAATTTTTAAACATGCTCTAAGAGCATATCTAAATTTATCTTAATTCATAATATGAGTACTATTTTAGACATGCTCTAATTCTGTTTGTTCATGTTCTTAAAATTTGGACTTGTTTAAAAATTATCAGCTAATCGAACAGAAAGGTTTTATTTCTAATTCTTAGTCAAGTCCCTCTAATATTACAACATATCATGCTAAATATATCAGAAAATAAAATAGAAAGTTCAATCATCAAGCAGTATCCTGCTTTTGGTAAGACCCTTAAGTTGAAGCAAATTCGGAAGCTTTTTTATTGGTTGATAGGGTTTCTTATTCTATTTATGGTGTTCTTGTTTTTACCTTGGACACAGAATATATCCACCAAAGGAGAAGTAACTACACTACGCCCAGAACACCGACCACAGGGGGTTTATAGTACTATTTCGGGACGTATCGAAAAATGGTATGTTAGAGAAGGGCAGGAGGTACAAGCTGGCGATACGTTGGCTTTTATTTCAGAGGTGAAGAGTGAGTATTTTGATCCTAAGTTACTGGAACGTACTAAAAATCAAGTAGAAGCAAAGCAAGCGGCTAGGGTAGCTTACCAAGAGAAAGGGATTGCCCTTTCTTCTCAGATGGACGCCATGCGACAAAACATGGTTTTGAAATTAGAACAAACAGAAAATAAAGTCAAACAAAAATTACTCAAAATGCAAGCTGATAGTGCCAATGTAAAACAGGCAGAATTGGCTTATAAAATCGCTATTCGACAGTTTAATGGTACGGACACCCTTTACCAACAAGGCTTGAAGTCGCTAACAGAACTAGAAGAGAAGCGTAACAAAATGCAAGCGACGCAGGCAAAGGTGGTGAGTGCGGAGAATAAATACTTGACGACTAGAAACGAATGGATCAATACAAAGATTGAATTGGGTAATATCCGTAGTGGATATGCAGATAAAATGGCAAAAGTCCGTTCAGAGCAATCTACTGCTTTATCTAATGTATATGATGCTGAAAGTCAAATTGCCAAACTAGAAAATGTTTACTCGAATTACGAACAGCGACGTAACTTTTACTATATCACGGCTCCGCAAACAGGGTATATTGTCAAGATTCACCGTAAAGGAATGGGAGAGATTGTGAAGGAATCTACGGCATTATTGGATATCATGCCTTCTGGAGTAGAGTTGGCGGTATCTGCTTATATCAGACCAATGGATTATCCCTTGCTTCGTTTAGGGCAAACCGTTCGGTTTATTTTTGATGGTTGGCCTGCATTTGTGTTTTCAGGGTGGCCAGATAAATCTTATGGGACTTTCGGTGGAAAGATTGTCGCGATTGATAATATTGCTAATGAAAAAGGGAAGTATCGCATATTGATTTTACCTAATAGTGGAAGCGATTGGCCTCCTGGTCTAAGGGTTGGTACAGGTGCAGCTGGATTGGTGATGTTGGAGGATGTGCCTATCTGGTATGAATTCTGGCGTCAGCTCAATGGATTCCCACCTAACTATTATGAAGAAACTAAGAGTGAAAAATTCAAATTTAAGGCACCTGCTAATCAGCTCAAAAAATAGACGATTCATGTCATACCACTGGATAACGTTGGGACTATTAGCGATGTGTTTACAGACCGCTAGAGCTCAAATTACAGATTCTATATTAACTTATGAGCAGTTTTTGCTGCAAGTATACGAATATCATCCTGTAGCCAAACAGGTTAATTTAAAACGAGCAGCAGCTCGCTATTATCTCACTAAAGCTCAAGGAGGTTTTGATCCTAAACTCAACGCTCAGTGGGATAGTAAACAATTTAAAGATAAACGATACTATGATATTCTTAATGCTCATCTAGATGTTCCAATTTGGAATGGGATAGGTGTAGAAGGGGGGTATAATTATACAAGAGGTGAATATTTGAACCCAGAGAATAATCTTCCTCAGAATGGGCAGGCTTATTTGGGAATCAAAGTATCTCTGCTGAAGGGACTCTGGACAGACGATAGGCGTGCGGCTATACAACAAGCTAAGCTTTTAGGGGCTTCTAGTGAGGTAGATATAGAGCTAGCAATGAATGATTTGTTGTATGAAGCGGCTAAAGCTTACTGGGAATGGACGAAAGCCTACAATCAATGGAAGATCGTACGAGAATCACTATCTGTACTGAATGAACAATATCGAATTACAACTCAATTGACCAAGCAAGGTGATATACCTGCTATTGATACCCTAAAGGCATTTATACAGGTTCAGGATAGGACAGTTCTGTTACAAGAATATACCTTACAATTGACTAATAGTGCTTTAGCAGCTTCATTCTATTTGTGGGATAGTGTAGAAGCTCCATTAGTGATTGACGAAATGGTTACTTTTCCTGTCATACTAGCACCAGAAAATGTTGTACCTCTAGACGAAGAATTGCTGAATAATGCGATAGGAAATATTAATGACCATCCTTATCTGCGATATTATGATTTCAAAATGCAAAGTTTAGCAATAGATCGCCGCCTCAAGATCAATAAATTGCTACCTAAGTTAGATTTGAAATATAATTTTTTGGCCACTAATGGAGGGGAGTTTTTTAGTGGTTCTGATTATGTAGGACCAGGAGAAAACTATAAATTGGGGATCAAATTTAGTGTGCCAATCTTTTTGAGAAAAGAACGGATGGATTTGAAACTCAATCAACTCAAACAACGAGAAGTTGGGTATATGCAAGTGGCAAAGCAGCAGGAGTTAAAAATTAAAATAGAAAACTATTTTAACTCTATACAAAATTATGCTTCGCAGACGGAGTTGACCGAAAGTATGGTTGGAAATTATCAAACGTTGTTTCAAGCAGAGCGTACTAAATTGAAATTTGGAGAATCGTCCTTATTTTTGATTAATACACGAGAGTCTCAATTATTGGATGCTCGCCAAAAATTAATCAAACAACAAATTAATTATTTGAAATCAAAAACAGCCTTTAATTGGTCTGCGGCTCAGTTTGGTTTTGGAAGAGATTAGAATTTGGGATTGAAGTCCACTTATTTTACAAAAAAAATAACAAATGTCTAAAAAAATAACTACCGAAGAACTAGAAGAAATCAACTCTAAAGAAGGGTTGTTGCATCTGATGAGAAGCAAAGAGATTAATGTCAAAAAGCTACTAAAAACATTAGATTATGAGGCAGAACTAGAACAACTTCAAATTGAACTGCTTAATCTACAAGGCTGGGCGGTTACTCAAGGAAAAAGAATAGCCATTTTGTTTGAAGGGAGAGATGCCGCAGGCAAAGGTGGTACGATTCGCCGTTTTACGGAACATCTAAACCCTCGCTCTTTGCGGGTAGTAGCATTGCCCAAGCCAACAAAAGAAGAAAAGGGACAATGGTATTTTCAACGATATATCAAACAGTTGCCTAATCCAGGAGAGTTAGTATTTTTTGATAGGAGCTGGTATAATAGAGCAGTAGTAGAACCTGTTAATGATTTTTGTACTGAAAAACAGTATCGATTATTTTTAGAGCAAGTAATTGACTTCGAACGTATGATTCAGGAATCTGGAGTTATCTTAATTAAATTTTGGTTGGATACAACGAAAGAAGAGCAAGCAGAGCGTTTTGAAGCTCGAAAAAATAGTCCACTTAAACGATGGAAATTTAGTCCAGTAGATGAAAAAGCCCAAGAATATTGGGATCTATATACGAAGTATAGAGATGCGATGTTTGAGCATACCCATACTAAGCAAAACCCATGGGTTATTGTCCAAGCAGACAATAAGAAAAAAGCTAGAATAGGAGCGATTAAATATGTTTTAGAAGGAATTGATTATGACGGGAAAGGGACTACAGGCGTAGCATTGGAACCTTCTTCTAAAACGGTACAGAAATATCATGCTAAGTAATACTTTTTGATGAAAAATATATTTATAACAGATCGTAAATCGAGTTTTAAGTCTTCTTTTTATGGGATGGCAATGAATTGGATTAGAACTTATCGGCTAACAGGCGGACGGGTGTACTTCGTTTCTGAAGATTTGCAGGAAATACATGTAAAATTGAAATTGCGTTGGGGGACTCGGAATTATGTCGGGACGATGTTTGGAGGGAGTTTGTATTCTGCAGCAGATCCTGTTTATATGTTGCAGTTGATTCAGCTATTAGGAAAGGAATATGTCGTTTGGGACAAAGCCGCCGCGATTCAGTTCCGTAGACCAGGAAACCAGACTCTTTATATTAGATTTGTTATCACAGACGAATTATTAGCTTCTATTCGAGAGCGTGTAGTAACAGAACGGGAGTTTGATTTGGAACTAGAAACAGAATGGGTAGACAAAAATGGGAAGGTCTATGCAACGGTTTTTAAAACGTTATATATCGCCAACAAAGATTATTATAAAGAAAAGAGAGCCAAAAAAAATAAAAGCAGTTAGAATATAGATTCTAACTGCTTTTGCCTTATTACGTAAGTCTAATTGACTTCTGAATATATGGTCTAGTATCTGTTTCTGTTGTATCCACCACCGTCATTACCACGGCTGTTGTATCCGCCTCTACCACCACCGCCGTATCCACCGCGGTTGTTGTTGCTGCGTTCTTCTCTTGGTCTAGCTTCTTTAACAACGATTGTTCTACCTTCGAAGTCTTCTTCGTTTAGTGTTTGGATAGCTGAACGTGCTTCTTCATCGTTTGGCATCTCAACGAAACCAAATCCTTTAGAGCGACCTGTTTCACGATCAAAAATAATTTTAGCTGAGTCAACCTCACCAAAACCTTCGAATAAATGTCTTAAAGAGTCTTCTTCTGTGTTGTAATCCAACTTTGCTACAAAAATGTTCATTAGAATAAAAATTAAATAAAATAAAAAAAGTATGTAGGAATATTATCCAGTATTACTACTAAAATAAAGTATCCTTTATGGGTTGTAAATGCCAAATGGCAAGTAAAATAAAATATAGTGTGCACATACTATCTTTGAAGATAGTAGATTGAACAAGGGGAGAAAACAGCTTGATTACATTTATGTAAGTGTAGCAAAACACTTTTATGACAACAATTAGGCTTTTATTTGTAGGTAGGTTTTGAATTCAGAAGAAGAAAAACAGCGCTTTCAAATAGAAAAATTAATAGTCAAGAAAAATTAGTTCAAATATATACCAAATTTAATAGTATGAAATTTTCTCTACATTATGTCAATAACACTTTGATACTCAAAGATAAGAAATAAATTAATAGAAAGTCAATGATTAGGGGGCTTATTTTTGGAATAAAGCACAAAGAATACCTGTTGCAACAGCTGCATTGAGCGATTCTGCCTTTCCATATTTTGGAATAGTGATAGGGTGAGTTATTTTAGATAAAATGTTATCGGATAAACCTCTTCCTTCATTACCAATCAATAAAAAGCCCTCTTTTTTGAGTTGACTTTCAAATACATTTTGACCATCGAGTATAGCACCATAAACAGGTAGATGAGGGTATTGTTCTAATAAATCTTCGATTTTTGTATAAAAAGTATTAATTCGGAGAAAACCTCCCATCGTAGCTTGAATTACTTTGGGGTTGTAAATATCAACACAACCAATAGAGCAAAAAATATTTTGTATCCCAAACCAATCTGCAATGCGAATGATAGTCCCCAAGTTTCCAGGGTCTTGTATGTTTTCTAGTACTAAATGGAGCGAAGTGTCCTCTAAATTAGTTGGCATGTCTGTCAGAGCATAATCTAATTCCAACAATACTTTATTGGGTGTTTTTAGGCTGGATATCTTTTTTAGTTCACCATTGGTTACGGTGGTAATAATCGATTGATAAGAATTTAATATTGGTTGGTAGGAATCAATCCAATCGGTAGTCGCATAGATTCCCCTAATTTTGTACTTTTGTTGAGTCAAGACCTCTTGAGCAATTTTTTCTCCTTCGACCACAAAACTTTTTTGCTTCTGGCGGTATTTTTTTTGTTGTAGAGCGAGGAGGTGTTTGGTTTTATTTTTGGATAAGAGCATGTTTAGATCGTAATAATATGAGACATTTTTTCAAATACTGTATTAGTTTTTTCAGCTTCGTGATACTCCTATCAAGTTGTGGTAATATCAAGTATTTGAAATCGAAATCCAATGAAGAACATCCTCGTAAACGGAAATTTGTCGAACATTGGGTACACAAAAATAGTATTAAGTTCAAGAAACAGCAATATAACCTTGGAGAAGATGCAGAGAACTTATCGTATGATTTGGAATCGACGATATTGCAGCAGCCCGACCAAAGTATTATTAGAGGTTTTAGAAGATGGGTTTTTCATACTACCGATTCGATGTCTGTGAAATATGTCTTTGATAAAAAAGAACAACAGTATATTGCTGATACTATCTATCGCAAACAAAAAGGGATTAAACCTTGGTTGCATGAGACAGTTGGTTCTTCGCCTACTATATTAGATACCAACTTGGTGCAGCGAACAAGGCAGTCTATGGAACGATTACTCCATCAGAAAGCTTATTTTGATGCGAAGGTAGATTACGATATTGTGTACAAAAAGCACAAAGCATTGGTGACGTATAATATCACAACAGGGATGCCTTTGTTGATAGACAGTGTGCAGTTTTATTCTAAAGATACCGTTATTGCAGAATTGCTGAATCAGATAAAACCCACAACATTATTGGTACCTAGGGCGGCTATTTCGGCCGAATTAGTTGCTGCCGAAAAGAAAAGAATTACCGTAGCGGTTCGTAATCAAGGGTATTTTGATTTTACATGGAAATATATCATTGTTCAGGCTGACACGGTCAATGCTCGAAAGGTGAAAAAAGGGCTGACTATAGAAGAGCAAGGAGAACCAAGAGCCAATATATATATGGAGGTGCTCCCTTATTCAGATACTTCTATTGTACACCCTCAGTATAAGGTAAACAATGTCTATATTACGCCTAATGAATATATTCTAAAACCTCACCAAAAGCGTGTTATCCGTAAAGATTCTTTCTTTATCGTAGAACGGGTTTATAAGGAACGATGGCGAAATAGATGGGTCAAAAATAGTAGCGAGTTATTGCCAACAGATTCTTTATTATTTACTAAAGAATTTAGTGGAGGGACTTGGTATCGGATTAGGAGGAAAGTAGAACGTTTCAAAAAACTAACACTACAAAGCTTATCGGAGATGGAAGAAAATGACCGATGGGTACACACTATTTTGCGTAAAAAATATACGAAAGAGAAAGATTTTTTCATTCGAGATAAAATTATTTCGGATGCTCTCGCAATCAAAGCAGGCGATTATTATAATTACGATGCCACACAAGAATCCGTTAAGAAAGTAAATAACCTAACGGTGTTTCGTTTTCCTCGTATTGAGTATGTTCCTGCTTCTAATGGGGATCCTTATAGCCTTGACTGTATTGTGAAAATGCAGCCAAGTAAAAAACAGAGTCTTGGTGGAGAATTAGAGTTCAATATCAATAGTGCTAACGTATTTAGTGTAGGGGGAGCAGCGAGTGTGGTTTACCGAAATAAAAATATCTTTAAAGGAGCAGAAGTATTTGAAATTAGTCTATCTGGAGGTGCGGATTTTCGTGTTGCTCAGGATAGTACGGTTACTTCTACAGAGAATGGCACTTGGTTGGATCAGGCCAACCTAATAGATGTGAGTATAGAAACGAGTCTATATTTTCCTAGGTTTTTGGGGATCAATGCTATAGAGCGTTTTCTAAAAATGGAGAATATCCGTACCAAAGCTAGTCTTGGGTTTCGTTACTTGAAGCAGTCCACTGATTTTGCAATTAGTTCGTTTGATGGAAAGGTTGGATATCTTTGGTCCAAGGGATCAGCTCATCAATTTTCATGGAATCCTGTGTTGGTCAACTTTACTCTAGCACCAGAACTAGACCCTTTATTTAGACAACTTTTAGCAAAAAACAATATTGCATTATTGAATTCACTACAACAACAGTTTCTGATACCGAGTATGGATTTCACCCATGCTTATAGTCCAAAACGAAAAGGAGGAGGCAAATTAAATATTAACACGTCTCTAGAGGTAGCAGGTAATGCGTTGTATTTATTGGATTTGGTGATTGAACCCAATAAGCCACTCACTATTTTTGGAGTTGATTATTCACAATATTTTAGAGCCGAAGTGGATATTCAGTATTCGTATGAAATTGATCGCAAGAATGAGATCGCAACTCGTCTTTCTTTAGGAATGATTGTTCCTTGGGGAAATTCTTTGACAAGAGATATTCCATTTGTTAAACGATTTACATTGGGAGGACCAAGTAGTATGCGAGCATGGAACTTGCGTTATTTGGGACCAGGAACACAGGTGGCTATTGAGGGAGCAGAGTTTCAAGTTGGTGATATCAAGACCGAATTCAATATAGAATATAGACGGATGCTTAATTCTTGGATAGAAGCAGCTGTATTTGTTGATATTGGTAATATTTGGACGCTTTATGATGGTAATCCAATTCCTACTTTGCCCAATCAAAATCCACGTACTAGCGTTTTTACAGAAAAATTTTATCAGCAGCTTGCTGTTGGAGGTGGTGTTGGGATTCGATTTGATTTCAGTTTCTTTGTATTCCGAATTGATTTGGCGGTACAGTTGAGAGATCCACAAGGATATGGACTACGTTCTGATGGTAGTATTCAATACTGGAATTGGGATAAATTTATATTCCCAGAACGTCATCGTTTTGTTTTTGCTATTGGCTATCCTTTTTAGACCGTAGCGACCAAAACATAATAGTCAAAAAAGAAGGCTTTGTCCTTGTGGATACTAGTCGTAATAGTCGCTCCTCTACTCGTCAACATGGATTGATATTCTTCTAAATCATACTGATGTGGATGAAGTATATCTCCTGGCAAAGCTCTGAAAATATGTTTCAGAATAGTATGATTGTGTGCATCAATGGAGACGACTAGTGTTCCCCCTTTTTTTACAGTGAGGAATAGATTGTCAAAACACTGTTCTAGATCAGCCACATGATTAATCGCATTGAGACAAAAAACATAGTCATATTGTTGGGTATCTGCTAGCTTTTCGAGGGGCATCGACTGAAAGTTTACATTAGGATAATCCTCAAAATCAAAATGAGCTAATTTTTCTTGATATTGATCCAATAAAGGATCAATAGCAGTTACTTTTTGTTGCTCTAGGATAGTAAAAATACCAGCAGGTCCACAACCAATATCAGCACAAGTAGCTGCCACAGGTACCTCTAGTTGACAATCCTCCAAAAACTGTGTCCAATAGGCTTTTTTCCAGTCCAAATAAGTCGTCTTATCTTTCTTTTTGAGGTAGCCTTGCCACCATCTTATTTCTGCTGCTTGAGCAATTTTCCAACGTAGTTTCATTATAAGTTGAGCCTTATATCTTATTAATCAAATCTCCTGCTGCTTCCAGCATCTTCTCTGTTTTGGCGAAGCAAAAACGCACAATTTTATTGTCCAGTCCACTAGTATAAAAAACAGAAATAGGAATAACTGCTACGCCATATTCTATCGTCATACGTTTGGCAAATTCCGTATCAGGTTCATCACTGATGTTCGAGTAGTCAGCTACTTGAAAATAAGTACCCGCACTAGGGAGCAGTTTGAAAGGAGAGTCCTTGATTTTATCTAGGAAAAAATCTCTTTTTTGCTGGAAGAAATTGGGTAGATTCAAATAAGTGTTTTCATCCTCTAAATAGTCTGCTATAGCGTATTGCATGGGTGTATTAGAGCTAAAGACATCAAACTGATGGACTTTTCTGAACTCATGCATAATAGCAGCATCTGCTACTATATAGCCTAGTTTCCAGCCAGTGACATGGAGGCTTTTTCCGAAGGAATAAACCGCCATACTTCTACTTCTTAGCTTGGGGAATTCTAGGATAGAATAGTGCTTATTATCATCAAAAACTAAATGTTCGTAGACTTCATCTGATAAGACTAAAATATCAGTATTTTCTACTAGTTTTTCGAGTGCTTCAAAATCCTCCTTGTGTAGCATACTGCCTGTTGGATTATGAGGCGTATTGAGCATAATCATACGCGTTTTGGGCGTGATGAGTTTGCCAAATGCCTCCCAGTCTATTTTCCAATCAGGGGCTTTGATTTGGTAAGGAACGACGATACCGCCAGCTAGTTTGATACTAGGTTGGTAGCAATCATAAGCAGGTTCTACAATGATGACCTCATCGCCCGCATGTACAAAGGCGTGTATCGCACTGAATATAGCCTGCGTCGCTCCAGAAGTAATATTGATTTCTGTCTGTGGATCGTAGTCTACTTGATAAAGATTTTTTATCTTTTGAGCCAATCGAGCATTGAGGGCAGGAAGTCCCGTCATAGGACAATATTGATTGTATCCATTTTGGACATAGTGAGCGACTAGGCTGGTGAGTTTGGGATCACAATCGAAGTTAGGAAAGCCCTGAGATAGATTGATTGCCTGATGTTTATTGGCTAAACCAGACATCACAGAAAAAATAGTAGTACCTAAATGGGGAAGTTTGGATTGAATTTTCATGTCTATACATTAAATTATGAAGCTATATTCATATCTTTAGTTTTTAATCCAAAGTATTGAATAACATTAAAGATAATGGAAATGAAACATTTAATCGGAATAACCTTAGTTTTATTTAGTTTGATGGCTTGTCAGCCAGAAAAATGTAAAAACCCAGACAATAAAGATTTGTATAGTGATTACTTTGTATTCATAGCAGATGATGGAGGGGATAGAGTTGTCATCCCGATGGATATGAATTGGAATCCTACAGCAACAGGATATTCTAAGGAATTTAAAAGTTGGTATGGAACTTCTAACGCTTGGCCAATTAATTATCTCAAAGAGGAGGTAACCAGCGATCTCTGTGCTGTACCGCAAGAGTCTTGGGAGCATATTGACGATTCCAATTTTCAATTTGATGAAGGTGATCGAATTATCACTACTAATATAGCAGGTGCACCACCGTTAGAACTATTGATACCAGAAGAGTCTGAATGGACTTTGTTGCCCGAAGCAGGTGTCGGAAGTGGGAAAGAAACCTACGGTTTCCGCACGAGTGCTAGAGTCAATGGAGTTTCTAAAGATGGTTGGGTGATTTATGAGCGTATCCGTGCCACAGGTAGTGCTTTTACGGTGGATTTTGAAGATTTTTATTGGTTCCCTTTAATTATCAATGGTGATTTTTATTTCTTTGAGCAACACAAAGGCGAACAAGTAGCTGCTAAGTTTACAAATACAGTAGGAGGAGTTACAGTGGATACTACTTCTAGCTTTAATTTGATGATAAATAGCGTACTAGCAGATAGTGTTAGTGGACGCAATAATGTACCACAAACGTTTAGAATAGAAGCGGCTAAATGGGGAGTAGATATTTCGCTCAAGAGTACAGGGTTTCAGGTGGGCTATGGCCCTCAATTTCAGAATGGATTGGGACTTTATCGACAGAGTATGCTAGAACCTGATACTGGATCTGTTATGGTAGGTTATGGAATGTTGGAGTTGATATTGGAGAACTACTAGTCGCTTTTAGCTTCATTTATTAATCTCTAATACTGTTTCTAAGAAGAGCTTGTTACAAAATAGTTTTGTAATAAGCTCTTCTTATGATAATGCAAAAGAAGAAATCCTTATTTTGGAGGTCTAAACCAAAACTAATTATAAAATATAATGGAAGCAACAGCCAAACAAATCGCCCAATTATTAGGAGGCGAAATAATAGGAGATGAACAGGTCAGAGTGAGTGGTCCTGCCAAAATAGAGGAAGGAATAGCGGGAGCAATTTCTTTTTTAGGGAATATGAAATACGAACATTATTTGTATAAATGTGCGTCTTCCATTGTGTTGGTACCCAATGAATTTGAGCCTAAAGAGGCTGTTTCGGCTACTTTGATTAAAGTAAAAGATGTCTATAGTAGTTTGGGGATATTGCTAGAGCATTTCAATCAAGCAAACCAAGAAAAGAAGGTAGCCAATATATCAGAACAGGCATATATTGGACAAGAGGTTAAAATAGGAGAAGGGGCAGTGATAGAACCTTTGGCGTATATTGGAGATGGAGTAGTGATGGGAGCCAATGTACATGTTTACCCACAGGTATATATTGCCTCTGGTGTACGAATTGGTGATAATGTTACTTTGCATCCTGGGGTTAAAGTTTATAAAGATTGTCAGATTGGAAATGAAGTCACCATTCACGCCAATGCAGTGATTGGTAGTGATGGATTTGGATTTGCTCCACAAGCAGACGGTTCTTTTCAGAAAATACCACAGTTAGGTAATGTGATTATTGAAGATAGAGTCGAAATAGGAGCTAATACGGTAATAGATCGAGCGACAATGGGAAGTACGCTAATCGGGGAGGGCGTGAAATTAGATAATCTGATACAGATCGCTCATAATGTAAGCATTGGTAAAAATACGGTTATGGCATCGCAGGTAGGTGTAGCTGGGAGTACCCATATTGACGAAAGTTGTATGATTGGCGGACAGGTTGGTTTTGCTGGGCATCTTAAAATTGCCAAAGGCACCAAAATACAAGCCCAAAGTGGTATTGGTCAATCAATCAAAAAAGAGAATACGGCAGTTTGGGGATCACCAGCTATGGATTACAAAAAATACTTTAGAGCGGCTATTGTATTTAAACAATTGCCTGATTTACAACGTCAAGTAGATCAGTTGCAACGAGAAATTAATAAATTGAAAGGAGAATAGTAAGTAGATGTAATTAGAGAGAACTGGCTGAAAGACTTTTGGTTATTGGAAATAAATGTATCTTTGTCCTTGTTAGTGCTTCTGAGAGCACACAAAAGCTATAAAAACTCATAATTTAGCCTTATTTTATGAAACAAGGAACCATTAAAACAAGCATTAGCCTAACAGGAAATGGACTACACACTGGGTCTAATGTTAATCTTACCATACATCCAGCTGCGGAGAATCATGGTATTCAATTCAAACGAATAGATTTAGAAGGACAACCACTCATCAAGTCAGATGCGGGACAGGTTGTATCTACCAACCGTTGTACGACTCTAGGGAAAAAGGAAGTTACTGTTTCTACCGTAGAGCATCTATTAGCTGCTCTGACAGCTAGTGGGGTTAGCAATGTATTGATAGAAATAGATGCTCCTGAAGTTCCAATCTTGGATGGTAGTGCTATACCTTTCATAGAAGCAATTGAAGCAGTAGGAGTAGAAGAGCAAGAAGCAGATAGAAATTACCTGCGTATAGAAGAGCCCTTTGTCTTTGAGGATGAAGATTCTGGGGCATCTTACACCATTTTGCCAGCAGAAAAACTAGAGATTACAACCTTAGTGGATTTTGGTTCGTCTGTAATAGGAAAACAGTTTGCTAGTTTAGATAATTTATCAGACTTTGCAGCAGAGATAGCTCCTGCACGGACATTTGTCTTTCTGCACGAACTAGAGCAATTGGCTAATGCCGGACTAGCTCAAGGAGGACAGTTGGATAATGCTGTTGTGTTTGTCAATCAAATACCAGCAAAAGATAGCTTACAATCCTTAGCAAAACAGTTTGGTGTAGAAGAAGAAGTAGCGGTCGCAGAAAATGGAATATTGAACACAACTGCTTTACGTTTTCAGAACGAAGCAGCAAGACATAAATTACTGGATATAGTAGGGGATTTGGCTTTGGCTAATATAGACCTCCAAGCAAAGATTATTGCAACTAAACCAGGGCATAGTGGAAATACTAAGTTGGCTCAAAAATTGAAGCAATTGTATAAGAAGTCGCTCAAAACCAGAGACATACCAAAATATGACCCTAATATACCACCAGTAAATGATATTCATGCTATTACAAAAAAAATACAACATCGATATCCATTTTTATTGATTGACAAAATCATTAAATTGACTAGTGAAGAAGTTGTTGGGGTGAAAAATGTGACGATGAACGAACAGTTTTTCACAGGACACTTTCCTGACAATCCAGTTATGCCAGGAGTACTGCAAATAGAAGCCATGGCTCAAACAGGTGGAATTTTGATGATGGAACATATTGATGATCCACATAGCTACGACACTTTTTTCTTGCGTATCAATAATGCACGATTCCGCAAACCAGTGGTACCAGGGGATACTATTTTGTTCAAAATGGAACTGATGAGTCCTATTAGAAGAGGATTGTGCGAGATGTCTGGAAAGGCTTATGTAGGAGATACATTGGTATCAGAGGCAGAACTGTTAGCTCAAATTATTAAACGCTAAAAAATAGATAAGGCAAAGTGCTTTATCATGAAATTGTTGAAAAAACATATTATACGTTCCGTGTGAATCTGTTTTCCAAATGATTTCCATTATATCATATATATTTATACAAATTCTACATGGAAAATAGTGCTACTCCCAACTACCAATTCGCGGCAGTTCATCCTGCTGCCAAAATAGGTAAAAATGTTAAAATTGGACCTTGGGTCACTATCGAAGAAGATGTAGTGATAGGAGATAATGCTACAATAGGTGCCAATGTTTGTATCATGTCTGGTACACGTATTGGCAATAATTGTCAGATTTTTCCAGGTGCGATAGTGGGAGCGATTCCACAAGATTTGAAATATAATGGAGAAGATACTACACTAGAAATAGGAGACAATGTGATTATTCGCGAATACTGTACGCTCAATAGAGGTACCCGTGCGAACTACAAAACTGTGATCGGAAACAATTGTCTATTGATGGCTTATGTACATGTTGCTCACGATTGTGTGATTGGAGAGCATTGTATTTTAGCTAATAATGCTACTCTGGCAGGACATGTTGAGATTGCAGAGCATGTGATTTTGGGTGGAATGTCTGCGATTCATCAGTTTGTTCAGATAGGAGCTCATGCACTAGTTGGCGGAGGTACTCTACTCAATAAAGATGTCCCACCTTATGTACGTATTTCTCGTTATCCAGCTTCTTATATTGGAGTCAATACTATTGGACTACGACGCAAAGGCATGGCGGCAGAGGAGATTCGCCACATCCAAGACATCTATCACAAACTATTTGTAGAAAATAGAAATGTCTCTAAAGCATTGCAAGCGATAGAAGAAGATATTAATGATAGCCCTAATCGACAAATGATATTAGAGTTTGCTAGAGCTTCCAAAAATGGACTAATCAAGGGATTGAATAAAAAAAATAAAGGAGCGTAGTAGGGATTACTAATTCTATAGATGTGAATATTAGCCTTCAAAATTTAGGGAAAAGATACCGATTTGAATGGATCTTTAAAGATTTGACCATAGAACTACAAGAGGGGCAAGGTTATGCTATATTGGGTAGTAATGGCTCTGGTAAGTCAACGCTCATGCAGGTACTATCAGGCTACTTGTCTGCTTCAAGAGGTAAAATTACTTATAGTGAAAATTCAAAAGTGATTGAGCATGGAAAAGCTTATGAGGCGTTAAGTTTTGCTGCTCCTTATATTGACTTGATTGAAGAGTTTACACTTCAAGAAGTGATTGATTTTCATTGGAATTTCAAATCCATGTTATTATCTAAAAAAGAATTAATAGATCTATTGGGGTACCCCAAATCTGCTTTTTCTAAACAAATCAAGTATTTTTCTTCAGGAATGCAACAACGTTTGAAATTGGGACTTGCCATTTGCTCGGATACTTCCTTGTTGTTATTAGATGAGCCTACTATTACACTAGATCAACAAGCTGTCGCTTGGTATGTAGAAGTGCTTCGGAAATATGCTTATTCCCCCAATCGATTGACAATTATAGCCTCTAATGTAGAAGAAGATTTTCAAGGCTGTCAGCATCGTATCAATATACTAGACTATAAGAAAAAAGGAAAAAAGTAATTTTTTCCTTTTTTTAGTTGTGAGTTAAGTAATCGCACAAAAATAACCGTAGAATGAAAAAATAGCTAATTTGGATTAGTTGGAGTTAAAAAATATAGCTTTAGCGGGCTAAAGCGAGGCTTTTTAACGAACAAATGGTCAAAATTAGACTTTTTGCAATACGGAAACATTTGTAAGATTACTTAAAAGTTTGACTTTCATTTTATTTACAAATGTAGTTATATTTGATTTATTTTTTTGGTATGAAAAATGCCTTATAGAAGATATGGTAGATATATTCATTATTTCAAACCCATTGAAAATGACAATTAAGAACACATATAATATCGGATTAACTTGCCTCTTTTTATTGACAAGTTGGGCAACAATGGCTCAAACCACTTTGGTAAATGGAGTGGTACGAGATGCAAAAACAGGAGAGGGGCTACCCTTTGCAGATGTTTATTTTGTAGGAACGACCATTGGTCTTACCACAGATATGGATGGTAACTACAGCATTCAAACAGAAGAAAAAGTAGATAGTATTGGTTTCTTATTTTTGGGGTATCAAGCTAAAAACATAAAAATCAAGACGGGTAAAACTCAAACAATCAATGTTGATTTGGGAGAGGTCCAGTTGATGACAGAGGTAGCAACCGTGACGGCGAGTAAACGTAGAAGACGCTACAAAGATACGGCTGCGATTGCTTTGTGGAGAAATGTAGTTCGCCATTGGCCCGCTAATGATATGGAATCGGCAGGTAATTATTATCACAAGGATTATATCAAAACAGGTTTTGACTGGTATAAGCCAGGTAAAAAAATGATGAACTCGAAACTGCTCAAAAAGCAGCTCAAAGTCATGCAAGATTATATTCGTACAGAAGAAAATGGAGATAAATACTTGCCTGTATTGCATAAAGAAACCATCAAAGAAATCGCCCATCAGACTAAACCAACTAAGAAGATAGAGCGTGTTTTAGCAGATCGTTTTTCAGGAATGGAGAATGAATCTATGTCTGATTTTATTGGGTCGGAATTAGATAATGTAGATCCATTCAAAAATGTAAATATCATTGCTGGAAAGTCTTTTATTGGTCCTTTTTCGGCAGGATCTAATTTGAGTTATAATTATTTTTTGACGGATAGTATCGAACGAGATGGAGACAAGTTTTATCTATTGACGTTTGTGGGGAAAAGAAAACAGGATTTTACTTTCTTGGGAAATGCTTGGGTGCATAAGCCAACTTTCGGAGTAGAATCTATAGAAATGGAGATCTCACCTCATATTGCACTTAACCATATTCAGAAGCTGAATATAGAGCAATATTATATCAATACTCCTGAAGGACACTGGGTGAAAGATAGAGAGACACTAGTTGCTAATGCTAAGATTGACTTTATTGATATAGGTACCCGTAAAGATAGAAATAAGAAAAACCAGATTCGAATTCGACAAGAGTTGAAACGATATGACCTAAAGATTAATACTAATCTAGAGGAAAACTATTTTCAAGGGGAAGAAATGCAATGGGCGGACAATTCAGGTAGTAGAGATTTATCTTATTGGGATGAACAACGCCCCGAAAAACTAGATACGGTATCACAAGGGGTTTACGATATGATGGATTCTGTACAACGTACGCCATTTTACAAATTTATGAATTACCTAGGCTATACAGCTATGACAGCACACTTGAAGGCAGGTCCAGTTGAGATCGGTCAAGTACCACAGTTTGTGAGCTGGAATAGTATAGAAGGAGTTCGTCTGAAATTGGGAATGCGTACTTCTAAAACATTGAGTGATAAATTTCAAATTAGTGGTTATGGTGCTTATGGTTTTAAAGATAAAGACTGGAAGTATGGGATGAAAACTATTGTTCATTTACCATCTAAAAATAGAAAATGGCATACACTGTCGGCATGGTACAAGAATGATTTTGAAATGCTCGGGCAGAAAAACGAGATGTTAACGAATGATAATATTATTAGTTCTCTGACACGTGGTTTTGCACCAATGGATGATTTGATGAAAATTCGCGAAGCAACTATTTACCATGAGAAAGACTGGTTAATGGGACTCTATACTCGAATTGGGTACAGATGGCGTAAGTTTTATTCTGTAGAAAATGGATTTGAATTTACTGGAAATGCTGGGGATATAGATATTCCATCTTTCACTTCATCAGAAGTAAGATTTAAGTTGCACTGGGGGTATAAAGAGCGTTTTTGGAAGACCTTTGCTGGATTTAAGCGTTATTCTATGGGAACACCACATCCAGTGATTGAGTTTGAATATACAGGAGGGTTAGAGGCTTTAGGAGGCGATCATACCTATCATAAGTTAGATTTTTCATTACGTCATAGATGGAATACACCATTAGGTTATACTCGTTATCAATTGCATGCAAGCAAGACTTTCGGTAATGCTCCTTACCCAGTATTGACGGTTCATTTAGGGAACCAGTCTATTGTCAGAAATGGACACGCCTATGCGATGATGAATGACTTCGAATTTGTAAGTGATCAGTATGCAGCGGTTTGGATTGATCACCATTTTGATGGATTGATTATGAATACTATTCCATTGATTAAAAAATTAAAATGGCGTACGATCTTTATGTTCAAAGCACTATACGGTACTATTAACGATAGCAATCGAACGATTATTGATATTCCAGAAAGTGTACAAGCACCCAATTTTTATGCAGAAATTGGTTTTGGGGTAGAAAACATTTTCAAGATGGTCAGAATTGATTTTATGTGGAGAATGACTAGTCTAGATAATCCTGGGGCAAGACCATTTGGTATTAATTTAGTATTGAATCCGAAGTTTTAGAAAAAAATATTGAGGAGCAAAAATAGAAATGCTGCATGGAGGAAGTACAGAGTACTCTTTCATGCAGCATTTTTTTATAGAGGTTGTATGAAAACTACTTCGCTTCTAGTAGCTTTTTACCAACGGTTTCCCAATTGATAACATTGAAGAAATTATTGATATATTCTCCTCGTTTATTTTGGTAATAGAGGTAGTAGGCATGTTCCCATACGTCAATTCCTAAAATAGGTATTCCTGTTACAGTAGAGATATTACTCATCAATGGGTTATCTTGATTAGGGGTACCTGTTACGGCTAATTTACCGTCTTTGCCCTTAAACAACCAAGCCCATCCAGAACCAAACTGCGTCTTAGCAGCATCTTTGAATTGAGTAGAGAAATTTTCGAAAGAACCAAAAGCACTATCAATAGCTGTGGCCAATTCTCCAGAAGGTGTACCACCTGCATTGGGGCTCATGATTTCCCAGAACAATTTGTGATTATAATATCCACCACCATTATTTCTCAGACCAATGTGTTCGTCTTTATCTTCTATATTCTGTAGAATAGTCACTAAATCTTTACCTGCCATAGGAGATTTTTCCAAAGCCGCATTGAATTTTTTGGTATAGCCTGCATGATGTTTATCATGATGGATCTCCATAGTACGAGCATCAATATTCGGCTCTAAAGCACCAAATTCGTAGTCTAAAGCAGGCAATTCAAATGGCGTAAAGGTAGTCTTTTCCTCTATTTTTGGTGTTGTTTCTTCTTTTGGGGCTGGATCGTTGCAGCCGACTATAGGCATTGTTATGGCACCGAGGGTTAATATTCCAGAGGTTTTGATAAAATCTCTTTTTTTCATGAGAAATGTTCTTTTGTGGTTAATAATACTATTGTATGATAAGGATTAAGAGCCTGTTTAAAAATTAACTTCAAGCTGCAAATGCCTGATTTAGAATTCA
>CAYOJF010000094.1:0-19115 GCA_964404215.1 uncultured Aureispira sp.
TTAGCACAATGAGAAAACCTCCCAGTTGATTATCGCTTAGCCTATTATAATTGAAAAATAACCAAGTTCCAGCTATGAGCATATTGATGCCATAGCTGATCGCAACTGTTAAACTGAAAATTCCATAAGCTAGTAGAGTAGCGAAACCAGCTTCTTGAAAAATTTCTTCTTCGAGATTTATTAGCGTCTCAACAGAGGGACTTTTAGGGAGTTCTTTATTTTTCATGAAAAATATTCTAATTGGGGGAGAAATACTATTGTATCGTAAGCTCTATGGCATGCGAGCGAGTCAAATTGCCTTTTTCATAGGTATTGATTGTTAGGGTAGTTGTTCCAGTATCAATCGCTTCAAACAGGTAAGTCTTTGTTCCTTTATCTCCTCCAGGACGAGGTTTGTTGTCTGAGATGGGGACGACTAATACAATCTGAGAATCTACTAATTGCAGGATGTTATTATGCTCAATATTGAAGTCATTGGTAAGACCAATGGAAGGATGGTGTTGACAGATATATTGACATTGTTGACCAAGTGATAGTGATATGGAGCTGTCAAAGGGAGTAAATTTAAGAATTTCCATTATTGTTTTTTAGATATTTATGATGAACTCTAATATAAACCTATTTTCATTAATCTTTAATAGATAGAATTAGAAAAAGACTTTTTTTATTACCATCTTTTTTGTATATTACGCCCTTAAAAATAAACCATAAATTATGAACAGTAAGATTATTAAGATCAAACCAGGGGATTTATCTGGAATGAAATTTAAGGAAGTCAAAGCTTTACTTAAGAAAGATTTAGCCTTATTGGCGGAGCAGCCAGAGGGCACACCGTTCTTTGTGGCTACAGATTTTAAATTTAGTGACTTTGATGATCAACCAATTTTGGTTGTGGGTACTCCTAAGGGGAGTTGGAAACAATATTTAAAGGAAGCTGTTAAGCCGCCAAAGACTAACACTGCTGTTGGAGTTTGTGAATTGTCAGAAGACAAAACTAAATTGACCTTTAGTATAGAAAAAGGGAAAGCGAAGCCTAATAACATTAAGCGAACACTCAAAAAGAGTAAAATTCTCCCACCTACTATTAAGGTCTTAGAATTTGTAGAATTAGGAACGACCAATCTGGCACAGGATAATACAGTTGTTAATGAAGGGACGCCTATCAATATTCCTGTTAATCAAGATACGTTATATCCAGATATCTTATCGAAAACAAAAGCCTATAAGCAATTAGGGGCAGATACAGATACTTCTGTTCGTTTAGAGGAGGCAGGAATGTTGTCGAATATGATTAGAGATTGGGAAGAAGAAAACCAACCTCATTTGGCAGATAAAGTAGTTGCTAAAAAACATACGGCTCTTCAAACACTCAAAGGGCAGTTAGCTGTGCAGTCTACTAATATTCAGATTAATAATAGAACTAATATAGAAGACATTACTCCTATATTGATGCTATGGGATGAGTATAAGAAAATTCCTACAAAAGCAACAGGGATAGAAGCTTTACCATTGATAGAAAAACGAATTGAAGCAATCGAACCTGTAAGTAATGCTATTAGTCGTTGGTTCAAGCGAAACTTTGGTAGAAAATCAAAAGAAGAGCAAAGCAATGAAAAAAAATTGGATCGTATCCAAGAACAGATAGATAAACAAAAGCCTGTTTTACAACAGCATTTGGTAGTAGCCAGAAAAAAATATGCAAAGAGCCTTCTAAAATACCTATCTGGTATGAATGATACTCAAAAGAAGCAAGCAATTACCAATCAAAACTTTATGGCAGATGTACACCGTTATGTATCGGTGACACATATTAATGCTATTCGTAAGTTTTTAGGATTAGGACCAGTGACTCAGGTAGATCCTTTGGCAGCCTCCCCCGAAACTAAAGCAGCTTGGGATGATCCAGAGATACAAGCTATGTTTTCTACACTAGGTACCACTAGTGATAATAATAGTTCTTCTAGTAGCAGTGAGCAAACGGTAGTAGCAGACTCTAAACCTGATTTTAGTGGTTTTGATGAAAATGTTACGGTACATTATCGCCAGAATCCTACTATTGAAACGACTATCTCGTTGCCTGCCAATGCGGCTTTTTACACCGAAGGTGGTATGCGACAAATATTAAGTTCTCCTTATACATTCAAAGTAATCAGTGAAGATGCCAATGGACGTCTGAAAGTAGATGGTGGTGGAACGATTTATTATCTTGACAAGGGAGTTGGTACTATTAATGGTTATGTGAAAACAGATGCTCCTTTATTTCCTCGAGATCCTAAGCCACAAGACGTAAAGCAAGGAGGAGTGGGTGATTGTTACTTGATGGCTATTATGTCTAGTCTTGCAAAATCAGATCCTCAGTTTATCAAGGATATGATGCAGGATAAAGGTTCCTCTGTAGTAGTTCGTTTATTTCATGTAACAGCAGACCGTAGTGGGAAAAAATCTTTCAAAGCTCGCTATTTTGAAATAGAAAAATCAGTCGTAAAAGGAGCTGGTGGAGAAGATCGATTTGCTAAAGATGTCCTTTGGGTACAAATGTTAGAAAAAGCCTATGTTGCAGGTGGATTCACAGGTATGTTTAACGAATATATTGGTAATCTAAATGATCAGGAAACAACCTATGATACTATTGGCACAGGAGGCTGGGGATTTGCAATGGAAGTATTGACAGGAAGACCACATGCCGATTTATTTTTCCAATCACCAAATCATTCTGAATACATTGTGACTGATTTGACGGATATAGAAAGAGGAACCGTAGATCCTGCTGGGCGTCATCAAGGTATTCACCCACCATGGTGTACTTATGAGCGTAACTCATATTCTACTGCTCGTTCTACTAGAGATTATCAGCGACTAAATGCGTATAAGATTGTAGGAGGAGACTTGACTAAACTTCGTCTTTGGTTCCATTTTGTTAATGGAGGAAGTATAACGAATCTTTTCAATAGAGAACACAATGACAGTTATAGTGGAGAGTTGACAATAGACGATTTTTCTGATTTATTTGCAGGGAAAATGAAAGATGGAAATGGAAATGAGGTTCCTGGCTTAGCGAAATTAGATGCTGCTGTAGCTAAAGATATTATAACTTGGATTTCTAGTGAGAAAATTTATCCTGGTAAGCGTGGGTCAGGTATTTATTCTCAGCTACAGTTGAATTTATTCCAGAAAATTAGTGAGGCTGTAGATAAGAACGAATTGGTAACTATTGGTTCTAAAGCTAAATTAGGACAAAGTGAAGGTAGTGGACACAGTGCAGGAGAGTCATTGAGTGGAGGACTAGTTGGACCACATATGTACAGTGTTTTCAATCATAGACAAGACAGCAACAAAGAGTTACTAATTCGTAACCCTTGGGGTAAATATGAGCAAAAAAATGTTAGAAATGCTCAAGGAGACTTAATATCAACAGCCAATACGGGAACAAGACCAGAAGATAATGATGGCGAGTTTTGGCTTCTGTTAGAAGACTTAACGAGATCATTCAATGGAATTTGTATTGGGTAACCAAATACTATAACACGAACAGATTATATCATGTAGAGAAGTAGTTATTACTTTTCTACATGATTTTTTTTGTCTTGTTGGTAACTCTAAATCTATTTGATAAAACCCAATCGCTTACCAATCACTTTATTAATTAGCTTAGTAGGTAATACTCTAGGGAGTGTCCAGTTTTGGAGTTTTTTCGGAACAAGAGCATAACGAACTTTAGGGTTTTTAGTTTCAAATATATCCGCCATTGTTTCCCCAAATTCTGTTTGATCAAATCCATCTTTTGACATTTCGTCCAAGAATTTGACGAGTCGGTTGGCAGAGGCGGCATAGTCTGTTGTTTGCAAATGAGAAAGATCAATCTCTTCTGCTTTCTGCCAAATAGGCGTTTTGACTACTCCAGGCCCTATTACGATAACCGGAATTCCATACATCTGTAATTCGATTCGCAATGAATCTGAAATACCCTCTACAGCGTGTTTACTACCACAATAAGCTCCCATGAAGGGTGTGGCAAACTTACCAGCAACAGAGCTTACATTAAGAATCCTTCCAGGGGTGTTCGAGTAGTTCTTTTGAGCTCCTAAGAGTGGTAAAAATGCCTGTGTAGTGGCGACTAAACCAATGACATTAACATCCATTTGATGACGGAGTTCTTCTAGGGATAAATGCATGATAGGTCCTGCTACGGCTATACCAGCATTGTTGACAAGTCCAACTAAACCTTCTGAACCGATTTTTTGAGTTAAACGATCTGCTTCTTGCATTATTTTAGCGTGATCAGTCACATCAAAAAAGAGTGGTTCAAATTTTTTACCAAATTCATTTAGGAGGCGAGCCGCATCGGCTTCTTTTCTGACACTACCAAAAACACGATAGCCTCGGTTGATTAGGCTAGCTGTAGTCGCATAGCCAATTCCAGTACTTGCACCCGTAATAACTACATTTTTCATTTTATAATACTTCTAATCCCTAATTACAAAAACAGTATCCAGCTCTAAATGAGATGGATTATTTTTCCCCTTCGTTATGATTATCACCTGTTCTCAAAACCTCTACTCGACGGTTATCTTCTTCTTTATTATCATCATTGACACCCATCTCATTCCCTTTGTCATCAAGCATTTTCAATAGGTTGCCCTTATCGTAATAAATAGTACGCATAAGGTAGCCGTTATCATCATACTGTTTCCATTCTCCATCTCGTGCGAAATCTTTGATCGTCGTATTTGTTTCAGGGTCAAATACTTCTGTTACTTTAGGGTAGTATTTTCCTTCAAGTTTGAGTTTGCCATTTTTATGAAAAGCTTTATAGTCTCCTGTACGGACAACTTTTCGAGTGCGTATGTCAATATCGGTGAATCGACGACTAGACTCTCTTCCGTAGTTTTGGTATAAAGCAAATCTACGATCCAATTCTGCTGGTTGGATTGACCACCCAATATCATTAATCCAAGTAATATAGCTGTAGTTTAGGTTCTGAAAGTCAACATCTACTAAGTTAAAGTGATAGATGATAGGTAGCTTGAGTACAAAATAAGTGGTATCTCTCGTCACAGCATCAGTTGTAGTCGTGTATTCAAAAGTACCTTGTTCTTCTTTGTTCCCATTATCGTAATAACGAGTGAATTCTCCTACTTCAAATCCATTTTGATAAGAAGTAGAGTAAGCAAGTTTACCATTGTCATGATATTGCTTAAAGGCTCCGTTCAGAATGCCGTTATTATAGACAGCTGCTTGATAGTTTTTGCGTCCTAGAGTTGTTTTCCAATAACCATGACGTTTACCAACCGCAGTATAGTTACCTGTTTCTACCAATTGACCTTTAAGTCCTTGTTTGTATTCAATCCAACGACCTGTCTTACGACCACGAGTATATTTACCAATGCCAGAAAGTAGCTCGTCAGGTCCAAAAATAGGATGGTTTTCTACTCTGTAGTACTCTATTTTTCCAGATTTGATACCATTCGTATAGCTGAATTGTCCCTTGACATGTACTTTTTTTTCTGGAAAGTAGTCATAGACCCAAGTGTCAATTTTGACCCCGTCTTTATAGAAGCCTTCGGTCATTTTTTCATTATTGTAATAAAAAATCCACTTGCCATGACGAATACCAGCAGCCATTAGTCCTTTGGCAATCAGGTCATCATTTTCATTATAATAACGCATTTCGCCTTCTGGTAAATTATTCTCAAAGTTGGCAATGATTTTCATTTTTGTCGTATTGTCAATCAGTGTCCATTGCCCTGTTTTCATACCAGATTCACTGTATTCTCCCATGACATCGGCTACTTTAGTAAAGCGAGCAATAGGAGAGATATAAAATTTCCATTTTCCTACTCGAATATTATCACGGTAAGAGCCTCTTGCATAGACCATTCCTCGGGTATCAATTTCAGCCCAATCACCGACTTTCATACCATTTTCTTCTCTATTTTCTTGTGCTAACACACTTATTACTAAGGAGCTCAATAAAAGGATGGTAATCAATGTTTTTTGTAACATAATCTTTAAATTTTGAGGATGAAGGAAACTTATTCTTCATCAAAATGATTAAGAGACGTAAAAATAACTTTTTTAGAGTGCTTTGGAAACGATACTATAGATTTCCTTTGTTTTCTAAACGTATTTAAAACAATACTATGTGTAATAAATATAAGAGAATCAGTAAGTTTATGTCTCTGGTTCTTCGCCATCAGCCCCAAAAAATAGACCTAAAACTAGATGAGCAAGGCTGGGCAAATACAGCAGACCTTATAGATAAGATAGAAGGGCTTGATTTAACAATTCTAAAACAGGTTGTCGAAACGAATGCTAAGAAACGATTTGCATTCAATGCAGATGAGACCAAAATAAGAGCCAGCCAAGGACATTCCATTGATATAGACCTAGGTTATGAACCCGTTTCGCCACCTTCTATGTTGTATCATGGTACAGCAGAACAGTATGTAACTGCTATACAGCTTAAAGGTTTGTTAAAAAGAAAAAGACAGCATGTTCATTTATCAAAAGATGTAGCAACAGCTTCTCAAGTAGGCAAAAGACATGGTAAATTGATATTGCTAGAAATAGATACTCAACAAATGGAAGCAGATGGGTATTTATTTTATTTATCTGAGAATAAGGTATGGCTAACTGATCATGTTCCAGCCATTTACATTACATTTCCATCATAATATTACCATCAATGAAAATCGCCCTTTTTGCAGATATACATGGCAAAGTATTACTGCCATTCAAATTAGTTGATTTGTATCAGAGGACTACTGGACATAAAATTGACCTGATTCTTCAGTGTGGGGATATAGGGGCTTTTTTTGATTTGGAAAACTTGGATAAGGCAACGATTAAACATGCAAAATATGATAGAGATGAACTAGGGTTTTATGACGATTTTGTAGTAGAGAATACTACGATCAGAACATTTTTAGATCAATTAGGTGTTGATATGATTTGTGTGCGGGGGAATCATGAAGAGCAAGAGCAGTTAGATGTTTTAGAAACTACATATATTCATTCTTCTCGTTTTCCTATTGATGTGTATCGCAGAGTTTGGGTCTGCAAGACAGGAGTAGAACAGTATTTTGAAAATACGAAAGGTGAACAATTATCTTTTGTTGGAGTAGGTCGTATCGGAGATCGGAAAAATCGAACAGACAGCCGCTTTATTCAACCTTACGAAAAGCAAGAAATCCAAAGACTAGTTAAGAAAAATCCTAGTGTTGATATATTGTTGACTCATGACAAAGAACACGATTCCGCTAGAGGGTATGGCATGGCTGAAATTAGATCTATTTTAGATAATCTATTGGTACGGTATCATTTTTATGGGCATACTGGGGAGCCTTATTCTACTGAATTGGATGAAAATGGAATCACTTATTCTACGAAAATAAAGGAACTGGAATTTGATCGGAATGGAATTTTACCCATAGGGTGCATGCTTATCTTGAATAAAATAGATGAGGATACTTTTGAGCTAGAGGTTGTTTCACAACAGTTGACTAACCAATTGGCGAAGCATAATTGGAAATACTAGGAAAGGATCTAATAATTATATTTTTTACGCAAATCGACATTATTAAAATCTTCAACTAATTTACCATTTTTGAAATGAGCTTCATCTAATAACAATGGAGAATCTAATGGGGAACATTCTAGAATAAGAACTGAAGTAGAAGTCTTTTTATTAATCGTTTTTATCACAGTTGTTTGTTTAATAACAAGAGGGGATAGTAATTCAGCGTATACTTTTTTTTCATAGTCAGGTGTAGTTTGAAAGCTTGCTAATACTGGGCTATGGTAGCAACAAGCAAATTGACCTTTGTGTAAAGTTATGGAAGTGCTATTGTTATTAGGAGGAGTGTTTTTAAGATATTTATGAAAATGTAACAAGTATCTAATATTAATAACATTTTGGACTGAATCAAATTCTAGAATAGTAGTAGCGTTAAAAATATAGCCATCTTTTATTTGCTTAGCATCAGGGTAACATACTTTATTTAGAGTGCTATCCATTACAAAAGTAGATTCAAAGGAATAATAGTACATTGGCAGAAATGGCTTAAAGTAAGTTGGTCCATCTTGCTGTGGTCCTTGAGTCCTATCTTGATAAATAGAAATATAATCAAAAGGCGAAATTTTCTGTAGCTTTGGATCTATGGTGTAACTATCCAAGTTAAATTGTTTTTTTTTGTGATAAGCAAATTTTTCTTTTTGAATATCATATAGAGGGCATTGCAAATTTTGCCAAAGAGAATAGGATAAATGGGTCTTTTTTTTATTTGAAAGAGGAATGAGCACCTTAGGTATAATAATCAGTTCATTGGGGTGAATGTTAGAGTTCTCTTTTTTGTTGAAATCTATAATGTCTTGTGTAGAGACATTGTACTGCTTACAAATTCTCCAAAGGCTTTTATCTTTTGGCGAAACATAATGAAAAAGGAAATCTCGATGTAATGGAATTTGGAGAGTATCCTGAAAGTGAATGATAGGATCTTTTTTATGATTAATTGTTTTTACTTCAGCAACAGTTGTCTTAAATTGATGGCAAATTTGCCAAAGACTTTTATCTTGTTTTTTTACTACATAAGAGAAAGTAGTGGGTACTTGTGCGTAGAGAGTATTAGTAATTGTATATAGCAGAATATATAAGAGGTTTTTAGTGCAATTCATACTGTGACATAACTAGTTTTTTTAAATGTATTTAGAGGCTTGTAGAGTATCATTAATAAATTGCTAGAGAGAAAGGAGATAAATTACTCTTCTACATCCAAAATCTCTTCCTGCCATTCGAGATGTATCTTTGTTTCAGGCTGAGCAGCAATAAGGTACCAAATAAAAGAAAAAAGATTGATTCCAAAGAGCACCATAAGGAACCCCTTTCCCAAATCTATAGAACGATTGTAGGTGGAAGGAACTATTTGACCAACAGCATTACTGATTTCTAAGCCAAGGATTAGACAACTCACCAGGATAACCAAATCAAAGGCTAGGCTTATACCTACAATCAATTTACTAAAGCTCTTGTTGGTGTATTGTAGAAAAATAGTCTTGATTAATAAATGACTGCCTAGGAAAAAACAATAGTAATCTAGTCTTCGCTGAACAATATCCGTTATACTACTAGAGATAGTGTAACTTTCTTCCCATAGATAGATGCCTAATCCTAATAACCCTGTTCCTATACCAAGACAAGCATATAATATAATTTTGTACACAGGCTAGTGAGTATTGAAATTTGTAATGTTAGAGTTGTTTAAAAGTCTTTGACTGCTTAAGGGTTAAAGGATCAGTCTTGAAACATTTGTCTAATTTGGGTAATAGACGACTGAAAAAAAAATGGAGTGCAAAATAGCTACCAAGTGTCATATAATAGTATGCTAATACGGAGTTGAAATAAATTGATAGTTGAATTCCTCGTATTAGTACACTAAACCCAAAGAAAAAGTAAATAAACGAAATTGCTTTGTGCATACTTTTACCGTTCGCTCAATGCTTCAAATATATCTCTTTCCCATTGACCTGCCTCTTGTGTTTGATAAGACTTGAGATTGGTGATAGGAACGCTAGCGATTCCACCATCGTGTATAGTTGCTATTTTAGCACCAGTAGGTAGAGTAACCCACTTTTCCCAGCTGGTTTCTATACCACCTATGGGGAGTATTCCTACCCACATTTTCCATGCTTTGGGTAGTCCTTTGTCGTCCAAAATCCAGAGATAGCTATCACCAGGAGTCACCCCCCCAGATAAATAAGTAACTAAGAGTCCTTCGCTACCATCTTCTAGGGTGACGGTTTCTAACTTTCGGTCATCACCTGCTATTTGAGCAGGGGCATTGAGCCAGAAAGCATCGTTAATGAAATACTGATTGGCTGTTTCAATAATACTGCTATTAATAGACTGGTCAGTTATTTCTATTCCATTTTCGTAAACAATTCCTGTTATGGTATTAGGATTGAGTAGGACATCATACTCGTCCCAGCTTACTTTAACTAAATGACGTTTTTTGTCCCAAACAAAATGATGAACACCAAAAAATGACCACTCTACATAGTGCGTAGAATCCCAAGCAGGTTGGTTAATAGCAGCTTGTATTTTTTGCACTAATTCTATTGCTCTGGTGTCTTCTTTTCCTTTAGGCAAAGGCTCATTGTAAGCCAAGTAAACACCAATAGCAACGATAAATAAAATTAAAATGAGTATACCTAAAAATTTGAATGTTCTTTTGATCCACTTCATGGTATTATCTTTTACTTTTTTGTAATGTATTCGCAATAAGAGTGATGATTAGCCATCCAGACAATAAGATAGAGACACGCCCAATTAAATCTCCATAACGGGTGTAGAACGTAATTTCTTCATTCAGTGGTACCGTAGCTTTGACAGCTGTTTGTTCATTGTAGTTGGTAGCTTTTTCTATATCACCTCTACGATTAATAATACAACTGATACCTGTATTGGCAGAACGGACTACTGTACGTCGTGTTTCTATAGCTCTAAGAGAGGAAAGATAGAGGTGCTGTCGATGTCCAATGGTATTGCCCCACCAACCATCATTGGTGATAACAAATAAAATATTAGCTCCTCTTTGCACATATTCTGTGACATAATCACCATAAATAGACTCGTAACAAATAAGTGGAGCAATAGTTGCACGATCGGAAGTAAAAACTTCTCTTTCTAGTTGTGTCCCTAAACCTACTCCTGGAGAACCGCCTAAATCAAGTACTAGGTCTTGAAAAAAACTAATGCCTCCTATAAAAGGCATTGATTCGGCTCCTGGTACCAACTTTGATTTTTTGTAATAAGGAATTTCTGTTGTTTGATTATTGAGTTGTATAGCCGCATTATGGGAGTCAATATATCTACATTTAGTTTTATCAGTATTGCAATAAGTATATAGATTATCTGGTTTCAACTCATCATTCTCTTGATATTCTTTGAAAGCACTAATTCCTGTTACTAAATTTAATTTAGGATAGGGTTTGATGAGCTCTTGTAAGGTTTGGATAGTAGAATGAGTCGCTAATTGATCGCTCTGAATTCGTCTAAAGGCAGTTTCTGGAAAAATCAGATAATCGGTGTTTGGGGTCACGAAGTCGGTGGTTATTCTTTTGTAGCGTTCTAGTTGTTTAGATTGAGAAACACTAAACTTTTCGTGATGGGGCTCGTAATTTGGTTGCACACTCACAATTTCTACCAAATTATTAGTATCAATCGTATAACTATAATACATAGCCAACGAAAGGATAATCGGTAATACTATGAGAGCAGTGATACGTCCAGTAATAGCGAATGCTACCTGACGGGTGTTAGTACTTCCTTTATATTTATCAAATAGGAGTTGGAATAAATATAGATTGACACCCAAAATCCATAGACTCCCTCCAAATACACCAGTATATTCATACCATTGGACGATAGCAGGGAGATGAGCAAAGCTATTGCCCAAGGTGAGCCAAGGCCAGGATAAATCCCAAGTGAGGTGACCAATCTCGAATGTTAACCAATAGCCTAAGAAACCCCAATTGGCAGCTCTTCTTCCCATTACTTTATGGGTGATATGATAGATAACAAAAGGTATGGTCATAAAAACTGCATTCAGCATATTACTAAATATACCAGCGGCAAAAGCACTATTTTGTATCCACCAAGTACTAAGCAAATTCCAAGTAAAGAAACTACAAAAGGCAAATTTGAAAACGGTCCATTTAGAGGTGTTTTCTCTAGCTGTTGCGATTTCGTTTTCGACCCAAAGAAGTGGAACGAAACCAACAAACATTAGAAAAAATGTAGGCATAGGCATGAACCCACCTGCTAGGAGTATACCTGAAAGTAAGCTAGCTCCTAGTAGTTTGAATTTATTGGATAGTGTAGTGATAAACCTTCCTGTGAGAAGGAGTGTACCTGACCAAATAAATAGCCAAAACCATAACGCTTCAGACTTCCAAAGTTCTTGTTGATTGGCAGCATCAAGCATCAGTAGACCTATCCAGGCGGCAATCATCCAACATACAATTCCAACTAAAGAAGCGAATAGCTTTCCATTTATTTTATTCATTATATTATGCTTTATTTTTTTTACCCAAAATAATCCAAATTACCATTGGAGCACCCATGAAAGAAGTAACTACATTAATTGGAATCATTTGGCTTGAGCCAGGTAGTTGAGCAATGAGCTGGCAAAATAGTAAAGTTATCATACCTAGCAAAGCCGTACCCTGTATTAAAACTAAATGACGGTGAGTGCGGAACAGCATTCGGCCTAAATGAGGTACTGCAATACCAATAAAAGCAATAGGACCACAGAATGCAGTAATACCGCCTGCGAGTATTGCAGTAGCTCCAATAATCAATTGTTGCGAACGCTTGACAGAAACGCCCATACTTCGAGCATATTGTTCCCCTAATAAGAGAGCATCAAGCGTTTTGCTAAGCCCTAAAGTTAAGGTAACTGTCAATATACAAACAGGCATTAAAATATAAAGTTCGTCCCAAGTAACAGCACTCAAACTACCCATTGACCAAAATACGAATTGTTGTAAATCCTGTTGATTACTAAAATATTGTAATAGAGTGACAATAGCTCCTGTAGCACTCCCAAACATTAGTCCTAAAATTAATAAAGTATTGATGTCTCGAATTCGGTAAGAGACCACTAGTAAAACCGCCAAAACACTACCAGCTCCTAACATTGCCATCATAATGGTACTCCAAGTACTATCTACAGGAATTCCCCAACTGGCTAACCACCCTGAAGCTAAGATCAAGATAGCAACTCCCAAACTGGCCCCTGAGCTGATACCTAATACAAAAGGACCTGCCACAGGATTTCTGAAAAAAGTCTGCATGAGGAGGCCACTAATTGATAAACTCATACCTGCTAATAGAGTAGTTATTATTTTGGGCAGACGAAATTCCCAAATAATCAATAGATGTTGTTTTTGTAGGCTGTAGCCAAAGAGAGCTTCCCAAACTTCTAGTAAGGTTAAGTGTACGGACCCCCAAATAAGATGCAATCCTACTAAGAATAATAGAAAAAGGATCAGTATTATATTTTTTAGAAAATCACTCATTATCAGAATGTAATAGGAGTATTATTGCAATTGTTGATAATAGAATAACCGCTCAGGAGAGGGGTGCTCTTGATTGAAAATTAGGGATAAGTCTTTTAAAATTCGTTCAGGATGAACAATAGCAGATTCGAAGATATCAGTTCCTCCATTTGGGGTAGAACGTTTGAAGTAATTGAATAGTCGATTGGTTTGTATTGTCTGAAATGCTTGATAACGTTGGTCTCCAGCGAGTAAGTCTTTTTTTGTAGTATAGCTAGACATATTAATCCAGCAATCTGCTTCCAGTGCTTTAGGGTAAACTGCCTCAAAATCGAAGGGGACGCCACTGAGTTCGGTGTTGTCTGCCCATAAGTAATCTCCCCCTGCATCAGCAATGAGTTGAGCCATCAGACTATTGCCTCCAGCAACATACCAAGTGCCTTCATAAACTGCTCCTGTTAGTACAGTAGGTTTTTTTTCTTTAATAAGAGCTTTTTGTTTTATGGTTTGATAGTGATGTTCAATATTGTCAAATAATACAGCAGCTTGATCTTCTAGCTCTAAAAAATGAGCGATAAAAAAGAGCCATTCTGTTCTACCTAATGGACTCTGCTCCATAAAGTCAGACAAAAATACAGTTGGTATTCCGAGGGCTTCAAATTTTTTATAGTTATTGGTAGCACTTATACTATAGATAAATGCTAAGTCTGGATTAGTAACCAATGCTTTCTCATAGTCAATGGTATTATTACCTCCAATTTCTACAATACTTTTTTCTTGTAAGGCTTGACGTATGGTAGGATTATAGACATAATCACCATTAGAAATCGCTACTATTTTGTTGGTAGCACCTAAGGCATCTAAAAAAGCAATGTCAACGGTACTCGTACAGATAATTCGTTCTACAGGAGTAGCTATTTTTATAGCATTGGGGTATTCTAAAGGCTTTTTTTCAGATTTAGGATAGAGTAAATATTCTTTATCGCTATCAGCACCTTTCCAAGGGGATAGAATTTTGAGTAAAGTATAGTTTCCCTTTTTCTGAATAGTAAAGTTAGTCGCATGTTTTAATGGCATGTTTTGCCACACTTCCTCTGCAGAAACAGTAGAATTATTGGTAGGCTCAGAGGGGGAACAACTGACCAGTAGTAAAATAAGCAAAAGAAAAAAATTGTAGTAAAATGGCATAGCTATTTTTTTGAATCCCAAAGCTACAAAAATACATTTAATAGACATTATTACGGATAGATTCATATGGGAACAAAAATATCTTTTAGGGATTGGTATCATAAATTTCTATACCCGCTAGTGGCACACTTTAGTAGGTGTTCACAGAACACCTACTCTATGAGTATATTCGTATGTCCTTGTTAATCAAAACATCTGCTCTCTTATTTCATACACTTCTATTCATAATAGCATGTATTGATATTAGAAAGGTATAGTACCAACATGCCTAAAGTAAGGTACTTTAAATTTGGTATGGTTTATTTTACTATCTATCCAACCCACATAATTAAAGAAAGTAAGTATTTTTCTATCAGAAAAAGAACTCTGTTCAAAGCACTTTATTATTTCTTTCTGAGCTATTATGAATAGTTCTTGCTGTTGAGCTGGAATTACTTTTATTAATTTCGCAATCAACGTTAAGACGATACGTTCGAATATTAACAATGCATCTTCATTTCGTAACAAACGCCTGATATTAGCTAAGAAAGACGATAAAAATATATATTCTTCTTTTTCATAGTATATAATTGCTTTTAGTAGTAGTCCATTGTGTTTGACAATTTGAAGAGTATGTTTGGTATTTAATTCTTCTTCAATAATATGAAGAGCTTGATCATAATCTTGAATGGAAAAATAGTAAATAGCGACCTTATAATACCAAATACTGAAGCCTAGAGTGGGGCTTGTTCTCTTTATTTTTTTTATAAGGCTTTTTGTCTCTAAAATGCATTTTAGACTTTGTTCAAACTTCTGGGACAAAATTGTAATATCTAATTGCGTAATCGCGAAGCCCATTCTCATAAAGTCATTGATCTGATCAGCTTCTTTTATGGAAGCAGTCCTCAGTTCTTCTAAAATTTTAGTAACAGAATCTGTATGAGTTGTATTGTGCATTTTAGCTTGCAGTGCTATGTAGTAATGTTTTTTGTAGGCCTCAAAAATAGCAGTAGGTTGTTCCTTGATAACATGGCAAGTTTGACTGCTCAAATGATAAGAGTTAGCTCTGTCATTTAGTATAGAAGCAATATATCTTCTAAGTTGAAGTTCTTCTAGAACAATCGAAAAGCTATAATTTTTGAGATCTGTGGTATAATAGCTGGGTAGTTTGGTTTCTATAGTTTTAATCTTAGTTTCAGCTTTTTGCTTGTTGTTTTTATTGTGTGTAATAACTAGTACTTTGGACAATGTAGTTTGGTAAGTTTGTAGTAAGTATAATTGGTCAATAGATTCTTTGTATAGGAGTATAAAGTCATCTAGTCTAGACGACGAAATATTGCGATAGCGGAATCTAGTATTACCTAATTTGAACCACCATTCATACAGTAAAGGTAAATAACTGATTTTATCATGAAAGATTGCTATAGAAATTAGTTCTTCTAGTTTTTCTTGGGCAAGGTAAACGAGTTCTTTGTTGAATAAAATTTCAAGATCAGTCATTCCCTCTAGCAACAAAATAGTGCTATTTGCCTTACTTTTTTGATTGGCACGTAGATTTTTCATGATTTGAAGATAGAGGTATCGTTGAATTCCACTTAGCCCTTTTACATAGTTGAATTTTAGTTTAAATTTTTCTTTATCTAGCTGTTTTACTTTGTCCAAATAATTGAATATTTTGATATAAATATTTTCTTCTTTAGAGGTGTATTTTTGAGCAAAAAGTTTAAAGGATCTTTTTTCTTCTTTTTTTAAGCTTTTGATTAGTTTTTGGAGCTTGAAGGTATTGTTTTCTTTCATTGTAATAGGTTGATTGTTAGTAGTTTGTGATTTTTTATTTTTGCTTGGATGTCTACAAAGTATTCTTTTTTTGTTTTGGCTTCGCAATATACAAGTTATATTTTTGTACAAAATTTAATAACCAACGATAGTTAATAATGAAGTTGTTTCAAATAAATTGGTTTGTGAAAAAAAGATATTTCATAGACTTCAAATAACTAGAACTAAAACCAATGTATTTTAATATGAAATTTTTGTGTAGTATTATACTCATAACCTATTTGAGTGCGGTTAGTTTTGCTCAGACAAGACAAGCAGATTCTTTAGCACTTGTATCCCTTTATAATTCGACGAATGGGCCAATGTGGTCGAATCCTTGGAATTTATCCCAGCCAATAACTACATGGAGTGGACTCCAAATTACTAATAATAGAGTGACAAGTTTGACGCTTTTTAGTCGGAATTTATCGGGGACTATACCTAATTTGAATTTGACAGCACTGCAATATTTAAATCTGAGAAATAATCAATTAACGGGAAGTATTCCTAATTTGAATTTACTAGTATTAGAGTCTTTACTATTAAATTCTAATCAACTAACAGGAAGTATTCCTAATTTTAGTAATCTACCACTTTTGGAAACTTTAGAGTTGTCTAATAATCAATTGACAGGAAATATCCCCAATTTTAGTAATTTCCCACTTCTGGATCGTCTGTCTTTGGAAAGAAATCAACTAATAGGAAGTATTCCCAATTTAAATTTACCAGCATTAGAGTTTTTACTCTTAAGTACTAATCAATTGACAGGGAATATTCCGGATTTTAGTAATATGCCCCTTCTTGAATCTTTAGGACTTCAAAATAATCAATTGACTGGAGCTATTCCCAATTTCAGTAACCTGCCCAATGTGAATTATATCTTTTTGCGTTATAATCAATTAACGGGAAGTATCCCAAATTTGAATTTGCCCCTTCTTGAAGAATTATATTTGGACCATAACTTGCTAACAGGAACTATCCCTAATTTTAGCAATATACCATTGCTTAGTATTCTGGAGCTACAGAGCAATCAGTTAACAGGAAGCATCCCTAATTTTGGCAATATACCATTGGCAATTAGTTTCTATTTTCAAGATAACCAGTTGACAGGAACTATTCCCGATTTTAATAATCTTTCACTTTTAAGCACATTATATTTGCAGAATAATCAGTTAACTGGAAGTATTCCTAACTTTAGTAATCTAATAGCTTTATCAGCCTTATTCTTACAAAATAACCAATTGACAGGAAGCATTCCTAATTTTAGTAATTCACCTAATTTGGGTACTTTGTATCTAAATAGGAATCAACTAACAGGTACTATCCCTAACTTCAGTGGTATACCTTTATTGAACAGTTTGTACCTTGATAATAACCAGTTGACAGGAAGCATCCCTAATTTTGGCAATATCCCTCAGCTTGAATTTTGGTCTTTACAAAACAACCAATTGACAGGAAGTATCCCTAATTTTAGTAATCTGCCACTGGTTAGTAATCTGCCATTGTATAATAATCAACTAACAGGAAGCATCCCTAATTTTAATAGCCTTCCACTTTTAACAAGCTTGACTTTATATAACAACCAATTGACAGGAACTATCCCTGATTTTAATAATTTACCACTTCTTCGTAATTTATACTTGCAAGACAATCAACTGTCAGGAGGTGTTCCTAGCTTTACTAATCTTCCACTTCTGGGGAGGTTGAGATTGAGTAATAATCAACTTACAGAAAGTATTCCTGCTCTAAACACTGTACCAAATCTTATAGAGTTTGATATAGCTAATAATCAACTAACGTTTGAAGATTTCACATCTAATTATGTGAGTCTGGTTAATGCCATTGCAGATTTTTCGTACCGAAATCAAGATAGTATTGGGGTATCTCAAATAGTAGATGTAGTAGCTAATAGTAACTATACAATAGATCTAGGTATAGATGATACTGTTAGTGCCAATATTTATTACTGGTATAAAGATGGTACTTTGATTGATACTACTTTTGGTGTAAATGAGTACACTATTACTAATTTTTCAGGAACAGATGTTGGGATTTATTCTGCTAGAGTAGCCAATAGTATAGTGACCAATACGAATCTTTTTGATCAAAACCTAGTATTGACAAGTCGACCAGTTACACTAAATATACTATGTGCGACAACAACAGGAATAGACATACAAACAGCTTGTAATAGTTATACATGGATAGACGGCATTACTTATAACAATAGCAATAATACAGCTAGAGATACCTTAACCAATGCAGCGGGCTGTGATAGTATTGTGACATTGGATTTGACTATTTCTTCTTCTGCGAGTAGTATTCAAACGACGATTGTAGACTTTGAGATCGCAGGAGCAGGCTACGTTCCTTCAACTACAACAGGTACAGGCTTTACAGATGTATTTAATAGAACAGATGTTGATCTAGGACTGAATACAATAGAAGATGGATTCTACTGGGCGGTAGAAGACTTACCAATTACCAACCCATCAATAGATTTGACACCAATAGATATAACGGGTACAACTTCTTTTGATTTTGCTATTGATTTATTAGCTCATCATTTTGATGACTGGGATGCAACAGATGAAGTATTAATTACTTATTCACTAGATGGAGGAGTTTACCAAAATTTGATGTCTGTACAGAGTACTCATATCTCCAACTCAAATGAGACAGCAGGTCTAGATACTGATTTTGATGGAGTAGGAGAGTGTAGCTCAGTTTTGCCCGCTCTGACATTAGGAAGTAACTCATGTACAGCAGTCAGTCAAGATTTTCAAACATTTACTAGTGCTAGTATTCTTGTTTCTGGGAATAGTACCTTAGATATTAGATTACAATTTAATAATTTAACGGCTGCTGATGAAGGTATTTATTTAGATAATATTACAATAAATGAAACGATCGGTAATACTACAACTTTTGATGTACAAACGGCTTGTGGCAGCTACACTTGGATAGATGGAAATACTTATACCAGTAGCAACAATACAGCGACCTTTACTCTGACAAATGGATCAGGTTGTGATAGTGTAGTGACCTTAGATTTGACGATCAATGCGGCTAGTACA
>CAYOJF010000095.1:0-19019 GCA_964404215.1 uncultured Aureispira sp.
TTAATCAGAAAAAGATATTTTCGGTTCCATATGATTCTATTCGTAATAACCTCTATTGATTCGCAGCCTCTAGCAATTGAAGTATGAGACTACTTTACATGGGAGTCTAAAATTTAACCTATCAAAAATTCTAATAGATACAAAGTATAGAATGCCTTTCACCATACGAAATGAATTGCAATACCCCTCTTGAATGAAAGATCATTCAACAAGCTCTAAATAAAGTCGTTTCAAAAGAGGTACAGGTCTAACAGAATCGCTTTGAATATTCAACCAACTAGGTCTTATAATTGTTTTATAAGCTACAATTACACCTAGAGATTATTTAAATAATACCAATAAATTTGATTCGTTGGTTATCTTTGGTGGAAAATTCGTACTTGATAGCTTGTATCAAGTAAATCCTTTTCACTGAAGTTATTTAAAAAGTCTCTATTTATGCCTACAAAAAAGATACTTTTAATCTAAAAACAGAAACATTAAACAACTTCTATTTATCACAATCAATGCTGTAAAACAGCCTCTAAACTTATGCAAAGACTATTATTTTTTATATTTATTTTAAGTGGCCTATCTAGCTGTTATGATTTACAGTTGGGAGAATCGGTTGAGGTGGTAGCCAGTGGAACATGGAAAGGTACTTTTATTATTGACAATCAAAAAATACCCATTCTCTTTGAGGTACAAACATTAGAAAAAGATAGCTTACAGTTTTTGTTCATTGATGGCAATGATACTACTAAAGCAGATAAGGTACGTCCTTGGGGCGATTCCCTCTTTGTCTCTTTTACCAAACATCAGAAAGAACTTCATCTAAAATATAATGTCGATGAAATGCAAGGTTTTCTATTTGATTTGAAAAAAGAAGAATACCCGATTCAATTTTATGGTCAATTTGCACTCAACAACCGTTTCCCAGATATTCGACAAAAACCCAAAGCAGACCTAACAGGAAATTGGCAGCTTGATATTGTCATGGATGCTGATGTAGTTGAAAAAGGACAGTTGATTTTAAATAACGTAGGAAATCATGTTTCAGGAACTTTTAAAATGAACCAACAGTTGGAAATTTCGGTTGAGGGAACCGTACAAGGCGATAGGATATATTTATCAGGTTTTGACGGCAATCATGTCTGTTTATTATCTGCTGATATTATGAACAATGAAATCTTGACCAAAGGAAATTTAATTCTCAACAACACTACAGCAACCTGGGGTGGCAATGCTCGTGCAGGAGTCGTCAATACTTCCCCTACTAACCACTAAATTTTATATCCTTTAGCAGCAAAATAATCTATAAAAGGACTACATTTACAGTTCTTAATCAATAAAGTATATGAACGAAGAAAATACAACCAAAGAGAAACTCAATTTTATTGAGCAAATCATAGAGGAACATAACGAAACAGGGAAATTTAATAATAGAGTACATACTCGTTTTCCTCCTGAGCCGAATGGATATTTGCATATCGGACATGCTAAAGCGATCTGTACCAACTTCAGTATTGGTCAAAAATATAATGGCCCAACTAACTTGAGGTTTGATGACACCAATCCTTTGACAGAAAAAACAGACTTTGTAGAAGCAATCAAAAAAGATGTTCAGTGGCTAGGATTTGACTGGGGCGAAAAAGTATATTTCACCTCTGATTATTTCCAACAGTTATATGACTATGCGGTCCAGATGATTGAGCAAGGGTTAGCTTATGTTGATTTTTCTACTCCTGAACAAATGGATTATGAAAAAAGAAAAGGGCTAGATTCTAAATACAGAGCGAGTTCTATCGAAACTAATCTAGCTGAATTTGAAAAAATGAAAGCAGGTGAATATGAAGAAGGGGTTTGCGTACTTCGTCTCAAAATAGACCTGAAGCATAGCAACCGCCTCATGAGAGATCCTGTCATCTATCGTGTGTTGCACGAAGATCATCACCGTACTGGTAGTGACTGGTGTATTTATCCTATGTATGATTGGGCTCATGGGCAATCTGATTCTATTGAAGGAATTACACATTCTTTGTGTTCCTTAGAGTTTGAGAACCACCGCCCATTATATGATTGGTGTCAAGAAAAACTAGGCATCTATCGTTCTCAACAAATTGAATTTTCTAGACTTAATCTAGACTATACGGTTACAAGTAAACGTAAACTAAAACAGCTTATAGAACAAGATATTGTTCAAGACTGGGATGACCCTCGTATGCCTACTATTTCAGGAATGCGTCGTAGAGGTTATACCCCTGCTAGTATTCGCAATTTTATAGAGCGAGCTGGAGTATCCAAAAGAGACCAATTCATTGCATTGTCTTCGCTAGAATCTAGCGTACGAGATGACCTCAATAAAACAGCTCCTCGTGTCATGGGAGTATTGAACCCACTCAAAGTAGTTATTACCAATTACCCAGAAGATAAGACGGAGCAGATGACGGTAGAAAATAATCCAGAAGATGAGCAAGGTGGAACTCGTCTCGTCCCTTTCTCTAGAGAAATTTATATCGAAAGAGAGGACTTTGGTACGGAAGGTATCAACAAAAAGTGGAAAAGATTAGCTCCAGACCGCAATGTAAGACTAAAAGGGGCTTATATCATACACTGTCATGACCATAAAGTCAATGAAGTAGGTGAGATTACAGAAGTACACTGCACTTATTATGAAGATAGCCGTTCAGGAGAAGATACCAGTGGCATCAAACCTAAAGGGACACTACATTGGGTATCGATCCAAGATGCTATCAAAGCAAAAGTAAACTTGTACGATCGTCTATTCAGTGACCCTAAACCAACTGGACATAAAGAACCAGTATTGGACGATAAAGGAGAACCTGTAATAGATGAAAAGACAAAGAAACCAGTAGAACAAGCAGTAAGCTTCCTTAAATTCTTAAATCCTAATTCGCTCCAAACGATTACGGCTTACTTAGAGCCTAGTCTAGCTACAGCTGAAGCTGGACAACAATTTCAGTTCATGCGTCTAGGATATTTCTGTGTCGATACGACTTCTACAGCTGATAGTTTGGTATTCAACAGAACTGTGACACTAAGAGACTCTTGGAAGCCAAAACGTAAGTAATTACTATTAGAATTTATTACAAATAAAAAACTAAAATAGGCATCATTTCGTAATAGAAATAATGCCTATTTTTGTATTTTATTCTTGGTTATCATCCTCTTAGGCAATCTAGAAGGTCTCTCTAATTCCATGTAATAGTATCTGTCTGTGCAGTGTATATTTGTCCTGATTTAGTTTCAAGCTCTATCGTAAATACATGCTTTGTACCAGGTATTGGACGTTCTATGATTACCAAACGTAATGGTATTTGATTTTCCCCATATAGTCCCATTTCTGTTAAACTTTCATTAACCATTGTAGGGCTGAGTCCATTATATAATCGGCTTTTATTATCATATTCTGTTCGAATAATACGCCCTAAGTCCAACTGAGCAGCATACGTACTAATTTGATTATTACTATAAACCAAAACTCTCTCTATGGGATCCTTCGAGCCTTGATTACCATAGAGAGGTTTACAAGAGACTGCAGTACATGTCCCTATAAATGGGTTGTCATTTTTTAATAAAGGAGTATGATTCGCTAAAAAATTAAGCTGACAATGTAGTTCTAATACTAACGAATCGCTATTATTTATCCCTGCTATCGCTATACTCGTTTGACTCATAACAAGATCTCGCAATTCCCAATAAGGGTATCCTTTACAACAACTGGTATTGAAAATTGCTAGAAGACTGGTAGAAAAAATAAAAACAAGTAGCAGACGTTTCATAAGTTATGATTTAATTCCAAGTGATAGTATCTGTCTGTGCAGTATACATTTTACCTGATCTAGTTTCGAGTTCTATCGTAAATACATGTTTTGTATTCGCATTATTTGGGCGATCGGTCACTGTCAGTTCTATATAACCTCCACCTCTAGTTCCTTTGGTAAACTCATCATTAATCATCTCAGGGCTCAATCCTGTATACAAACGGCTTGATCCTTCATTCCAAGTCGTGATAATAGGGCTCAAATCCATATTAGGCATATAGCTCCCGATCATATTATCACTGTACACTTTGACCTTTCGAATTGGATCTCGAGATCCCTCATAACCATGTAATGGTGGCTGGGTAGCAAAACTACTACTAATGAAAGGGTTGTTCCAACTATTCAGAGAGGTATTCTCTACTGCTAGATAGTCCAGCCCACATTCGATCGCTAATACTAATGAATCCGAAGTATTGATACTAGGTCCAGTGGATAGATTATAAATACTACTTTTGTGAAAAACATTGACTCCTTTCAATTCCCAATAAGGAAGACCACGAGTACAACTCGTAACCATAATTGCTAAAATACTAGTAGAAAATATAAAGGTTAGGAAGATACGTTTCATTAGAAATAAGTATTATGACTTGTGTTATAAAACCAAGCACTCCACAACTTCTGAGCCATTCTAATTTATATCATAGTACATTTTTTCACAAAAAAGTAGTTCGAGAATGTTTAAAAATTAGACTCTTAAGTTGTTCCCATCGTTTGCAAGAGCTGCTCTGCCAGTTTATAATAATTCCCTCTTCCTTCTACTACTTCCTCAAAAAGTTTTTCGGCATTTTTTTTGTTATCAAATCTGCTTTGCAGTAACCCTAAAAACCATGCACCATCTAATGCAAAAGCCGCATCTTTATTAGCATAGACCGCTTGCAAATATTCTTGGGCTAATTGATATTCATCTTGTTGCAAATAAATAATGCCAATACGCAATTGAATTTCCGTGTTATTGGGATCCTTTTCTAGAAGCATTTGATAATTAGCCAGTGCTTTGATCAGCTTGTTGTTAGCAAAAATTTGATCTACTCGTCCTATTTCTTCTTCTATATTGAGCGTTGCTTCTTTTTGCACCACTCCTCTATGAGCATACAAGGATAAGTCAACTTGATGAATCATTTCAGCTGCTTGATATTGCCACTGTGTTACTTGATGATAACTATAGGCTGCCACTCCAAAAGTTAAGCAAGATATAATGGCAATGATGAGGGTTCTTTTTTGCATAAATTATTTTTTTAGGATAGAGATTGTTCGAATCAGTTGTATCTAACAAATCTATTCTGAAAGGGTATTCAATGGCGTTAATACGCACAAATATTACAATGGTTACGCTTTAATTCAAAATAAAATACACATAATTACACAATTAAACTTTATTTTTGATTAGAAAACACTAAAACATATCTAAACGATTTCACTACTAAAAGACCATAAAACCTATTATGAAATACCTTTTTTTACTTATCCTATCTTTGATACTCTCTAGGGTATCCGCACAAGACATTACTATTACTGGAAACGTAATAGACGACGATACGGAAGAATCTATTCCCTTTGCTAATGTTTATATCCTAGGCACCAACAATGGAGTCACAACTGACATTGATGGCAACTATACCCTTACATTTAATCCCAGTGAAGGCGATAGTATTGGTACTAATTCGATGGGATATACTGACTTGGGCAAACCTTTCAAAAAAGACCTAACAACACAAGAGATCAATTTCCGAATGAAATCTACAAGTTTAGAAATACAGGAAATTGTAGTATTAGCAGGCGAAAATCCTGCCAACCAAATCATTAGAGACATCATTGCGAACAAGCCCAATAATGATATTGAACAGTCTACCACTTCGTACGAAACAGAACTTTACTCCAAAACAGAGTTGGACCTAGTGAATATTACCCCTGAAATGAAGGATCGTAAAATATTCAAAAAACTTCAATTTATATTTGAAAATATAGATACGGTGTCTGATGTCAAGCCTTTTTTGCCTGCTTATGTGGCAGAACGGTTCTATGATGTCTATAATGTACAAGGGATGCCTAAGAAAACGCTATTAACGGCACAACGTGTCTCTGGGGTCAAAAACCAAACAGTAGTTGATTTTATCAATAGTATGAACTCAGAATACAATATCTATGATAATTTCATCAAAATATTGGGCAAAGAATTTATTAGTCCTTTTTCTAACCAAGGTTTAGTTTTCTATGAATACTATATCATGGATAGTACTACTATAAAAGGCAAATGGAGCTACAAACTTAAATTCAAACCAAGAGATAAAAGTACCAATAGTTTTTATGGTGACTTTTGGGTATCCATGGAAGACCATGCTCTACTATTGGTCAATATGCGTATGAATCCAGAAGTCAATATCAATCTAGTGAATCGTATCATTATTTATCAAGAGTACACCGAACACGAAGGAAAACACTGGATCCCGCTCAAACAAAAAACAGTCATTGATTTTGCGACAAGTCGCAAAGATGATGACTTAGGTATTATCGGTCGAAAAACTTCTTCTTACAAAGGCTTCCGTATCAATACTCCAGAAGCACAAACCGCCTTTAAAGCAATTGATCCTGAAGAAATTGACTACAATAATCTTGAACGTCCCGATACCTTCTGGGCAGAAAATCGCCATGAGAAATTATCCAAAAACGAGTCTGGAGTCTACGAAATGGTCGATTCCGTACAGAATATTCCTGTTTTTAAGACCGTTGCCGAAATCGCTAATATTGTTATATCTGGTTACAAAACTGTTGGTCCTATCCAAATTGGTCCCTATTCTAAGTTAATTGGATGGAATGATGTGGAAGGTTTTAGGCTCAGTTTAGGGGTGGGGACAAGTCCTAAACTAAGTAAGAAATTCCGTATTTATGGTTATGCAGGCTACGGATTTAAAGATAAAAAGTGGAAATATGGTGGACGAATGCAGTATGTATTCAACCGTTATCGTCGTCATGCTGTTGGGGTTAGTTTCTTCAATGACGCTACTTTTGAAGTGCGTAGCACTGAAGAAAACAAAACACAATCGCTTTTCGCTGGTTGGTTACGCCGTGCTGTACCTCAAAAGATGATGTATGTCATAGAAGGGAAAGCATGGTACCAAAAAACATGGAAAAGAGGATTCTCTAACCGACTCGCTCTGGTTCATCGAAGAATTGACCCTGTAGGATATCAAAATACTCGCTTTGGAGGCCTCAACTTCAAATTTCTAAAAGCAGGTGCAGATGGTAATCGTGTAGATACCGTCTCTAATGTCATCACATCAGAAGTAGTCTTCAAAACAAGATGGGCCTATAAAGAAAAATTGATCTCTGGTCCTTTTCAGGATGTAAGTCTTGGCTCAAAATTCCCGATCATTGAGCTAGCTTATACTGCTGGTATTAGGGGCATACTAGACTCTGAATACGATTATCATAAACTACGCCTTAGTATTAGACACTGGTTTTATACCAGTCCAGCTGGATATGTTGAGTATTATCTAGAAGCTGGTAAAGTATTTAGTGCCAACCCACTCCCCTATTTATTATTAGAGGTACACCCTGGTAATGAAGCCTATTTCTACAATAAGAATTCCTACAATAGTATGAATAGCTTTGAGTTCATCAGTGACTTTTTTGTCCATGCTAGAGTAGAACATCACTGGGATGGTTTTATACTAAATCGTATTCCTTTTATTCGCAAGCATCTTAAGTGGCGTTTGGTTACCGCAGTACGAGCTACTTGGGGAACCTTGTCGGACAAAAATTACCAAGCCAATCGACTCAACCATTATAATAGAGAAATCAAGCGTTCTTCTGATCGTCCTGCTCCATTTACGGAGGGGCCCTTCTATGGGACATTTGATAGAGGACCTTATGCGGAAGCTAGTCTTGGTATTGAAAATATTTTTCAATTTATTCGTGTTGATGCCCTTTGGCGAATCAACTATTTAGATAATAGAGATGCTCAGCGTTTCTCTGTTCGTGTTACCCTAAACTTTGATTTCTAATATGCTATTTCGATTTCTATTTTTATTGTGTTTGAGTATCAATAGCCTATCTGCTCAACAAACAAATGTGCTACTGTTGGGAAAAATAGAGCAGGCTATCCCGAATCAAACCGTGAAAATAGAAATCGACAAACGCTATGTCAATAATTCGGTAGAAGAATATACAACTTTGCTCAATCCAAATAATGAGTTTGGAGTGGCTTGTAGAATAGAAATCCCCCAATTGATTACGCTACATTATGGTAAACAATCTTGTCAACTTTTTGTAGAACCGAATGATACCCTGACCATACAATTTAATGGACTTGACTTCCCTGCTAATCTATATTTTTCAGGTAAGGGTAAACGCAACAATAATTTTTGGCAGCAATTTGTACAACAATATCCTACTGATCCTGTCATTTTTAATTACAATCAATATCGGAAAGGAATTTATTATTATAAGATTCACCAAAACTTAGACAAGAATCTACGAGCACTTGCTCCTACTGATTTCTTGGATTGGCAAAAGCAAAAAAATATCGCTAAAAAAAATATGTTCGATATGATTTTGCCCGCTACTACTGAAGAAGATTATACTCCTCCTTTCACGAATGCTTTTAGAGCATTTATGACTGCCGAAATCACCTTTCGAGCTAAGCTAGAGTATCTTGCTTATAGCCATGTCTATGGAGCTAGGCACCAGATAGATAGTAGTTTTCTATTAGCGATAGAAAGTGATTGGCAGCAAGACGATGCCTACCTTGGTAATTTTTATTATAGAGAATTTTTGATGGCATGGCTCAATTATAAAAATAAAGCAGATATCAATGCCACCAAAAGCCCATATATATCACAATACTATCTAGCTGAAGAAACACTCCAAGAACGTACTAAGTATTTTGTCATGGCTCGAATGTTAGCCTTAGCCCTACGCAAAAATCCACCTAAAATAGTCAAAGACACCTATGAGCACTTCCTAAAAGAAAACCCTTATTATGAACTTGATCGCCTCGTATTAGATCCTTTTCAGAAAGCAAGTTCACATCAAACAGGTCGTCCTGCTCCGGAGTTTTCGCTCAAAAATGTAGCTGGGAAAACTGTAGCGCTCAGTCAATTCAAAGGCAAAGTAGTTTATCTTGATTTTTGGGCATCTTGGTGTCGTCCTTGTATCAAAAAACAAACCTCTATGCAGACCTTTGAACCTAAGTTTGATACCAGCGAAGTAGTGTTTGTACATGTTTCTTTAGATAAGAACTTTGATAATTGGAAAGAACAAGTGACCCAACAACAACTCAAAGGGGTACACCTTTTTTATGATCACAATACTTCCCGTATTGTACAAGATTACGAAGTGTTCTCTGTTCCTAAATTTTTCTTAATTACACATACAGGCAATTTCGCTTATACCCCAAGCTCGTATGATTTAGAAGAGCTATCTGTTGCTATTCGCCGTTTGGTAAATCGTTAATTATTCTATTCATTTTCTGAACAAAAATTCAGCATTCTTCTTACCTTTGTATCCCCTTAGAGGACTTTTATTGATGAAGTTGTTTATAAAAGTCCATTGGTGGCAAAGTGAGTTCTGTAGTTTCGTACAGAATCTGGAATATGATTTTTCAAACAACTTCGATAACAATACCAAACAAGTAATGGCTGAGCATTCGACAGAAGAAAGAGAAATGACTTTCGTAGAGCATTTGGATGAACTACGAATTCACTTAATTCGTATCGCTATTGCTATCCTTGTAGGGGGAGTCTTTATTTTTTTCGCAACCGACATACTCTTTCAGTATGTGATTTTTGGTCCACTTCGTCCTGATTTCCTCACCTATAGTTCGATGTGTTGGTTCTCCAATTGGGTAGGATTAGGACAACAATTGTGTTACGAACCTGTAGGCGTAGAGCCCGTCACATTAGAGATGGGAGAAGCCTTTTTACTTCATATCAAGATTTGTATTTTTGGTGGTATAATAGTCGTATTTCCTTATATCATTTATGAATTATGGAAGTTTATCAGACCCGCTCTCTACCAAGAAGAACAAAGTGCCATTAGTGGTATTTCGTTCATGAGTAGTTTCTTATTTTTGCTAGGAATCTGTTTTGGCTACTTCATCTTGTCTCCATTTGCAATCAATTTCTTGATGGGGTACCAGTTACCTATGATTAACACAGATGCTGATACTGGTAGTATTCTCAAAGCTAGTTCCTACATCAACTACATGATTATGTTTACCATACCTGTTGGCGTAATCTTCGAACTGCCTATTGCCGTTTACTATCTATCCAAACTAGGTTTGATTACGGATACTACCATGAAAACTTATCGTCGTCATGCTATTGTTGGCATTTTAGTCATTGCTGCTTTTGTTACGCCACCAGATGTCATGACACAAATCATTATTGGTATACCAATCTATATTTTGTACGAAATCAGCATTTCTATTGCCGCTCGTGAGACAAAAAAAAGAGCTGAGCTGATGGGAGAAGATGTCTAGATATATTTGCTATAGAGCAAAAGAAAGGGCTATTTCCAATAGGAAATAGCCCTTTCTTTTTATCCATTTTTCATGATTAGTTAGCAGTTTCTGACAAAAATTTCAAGCGAATCAATTCTATTTCTTCCAGTGAAATATCATCCTCCTTCAATTCCTCAAAAGCTAGATCCAGATTATCTGATTCTGCTTGCATGAAATAGTCTATAATATCTTCTTGTACATCTTCATCAACACTATCTTCTATGTAGTAATCTATACTTAATTTGGTCCCCGAATTGACAATCATATACATTTCATGAAGTAAATCCTCCATAGACAAGCCCATGGTGTCAGCGATATCATCAAAAGGAATTTTTTTATCAATACTCTGAATCAGTAATACCTTGTTTTTAGATTTTTTAGCTACTGATTTGATTACAATATCAACTGGACGAACAATTTCATTTTCTTCTACATAAGTGGCTATTGCTTTGATAAATTCACGTCCATAGCGTCTTCCCTTTCCTTCACTTACCCCTTGAATATTTTTCATCTCTTCAATCGTCAGTGGGTATCGTGTCGCCATTTCTTCAATAGACGGCTCCTGAAAGACAACAAACGGCGGAACATCTTTTGCCTTTGCCACTTTCTTTCGCACCTGCATCAGAATTTTAAATAAATTTTCATCCAATACTGAGGCACTAGCTGCTTGGGCCGCAGAAGCGACCTCTACGGCTTCTTGTATAAAATCATGATTAAGAGTCATCATGAAAGAAGTTGGTGCATTGATATAAGCATTTCCTTGAGGCATTATTTTAATAATCCCATAGGTCTCAATATCTTTCCGTAAAAAGTTATTTAATAAAGCCTGTCTTAAAATAGAATTCCAAAAATGAGGATCTTTTCCTCTCCCCTTACCAAAAAGTGGTAATTCATTATATTTGAAATCTAGTATGGTCTTTGTTTTATTACCCAATATAAAATCAACGATTTCTTTAATATGACAATTTTCATTGAGTTGCAATACGCTCTCTAATGCTAATTTCATTTCTCCTTGAGCTTCTACTGGCGTTTTAGGATACTTACAATTGTCACACATATTATTGGCAGAACAATGGTTATCTTGATATTCTTCTCCAAAATAATGTAACAGAAAGCGTCTACGACAAGAAGAGGTTTCTGCATAAGCAATCATTTCTGACAATAATTGATTCCCCATTTCTCTTTCTGAAACGGGTTTATCTCTCAGAAATTTTTCTAATCTCAAAATATCCTTGTAGGAATAATAAGCCACACACTTTCCTTCTAGTCCATCTCTTCCAGCTCTTCCTGTCTCTTGATAATAGTTTTCAATACTCTTTGGAATATCATAATGAATCACAAAACGAACATCTGGCTTATCTATCCCCATTCCAAAAGCAATTGTAGCAACAATTACATCTATTTCTTCCATAAGAAAGCCATCCTGTGTATTGCTACGCAATTTGGCATCTAACCCAGCATGATATGGAGCTGCCTTAATATCATTGACCGCCAGCAATTTCGCAATTTCTTCTGTTGATTTTCGGCTCTGTACATAAACAATCCCTGATTTCCCATTAGTGGCTTTCACATACTGGACAATATCTTTCAATACAGCCTCTTTCTTGCCTTTAGGACGAATTTCATAATATAGATTATCTCGATTGAACGAAGATACAAACTCATTGTAATCCTTCATTCGTAAGGTCTTGATAATATCCAAACGAACTTTTGGAGTAGCTGTTGCCGTCAATGCTATCAATGGAATATTCTTATTCATTGATTCAATCATTGTACGAATTCGTCTATATTCTGGTCGGAAATCATGCCCCCACTCTGAAATACAATGGGCTTCGTCTATAGCAATGAAAGAAATATTATTCTGTGCAAAGAAAAGTAGATTTTCTTGCTTGGTTAGTGTCTCTGGTGCGACATAAAGTAGTTTGGTATGACCGTCAACAATATCTTGTCTTACCGCCTTGATTTGAGCCTTAGTCAGAGAGGAATTTAAAAAATGAGCAACATTGTCGGAAGAAGCGTAAGAGCGAATAGAGTCTACTTGATTTTTCATCAAAGCAATCAATGGGGAAATAACAATTGCGGTGCCTTCCATCATCATCGCAGGTAATTGATAACATAGCGATTTTCCTCCACCTGTTGGCATTATCACAAAGGTATCGTGTCCATCGAGTAAACTCTTTACCACCTCCATTTGCTGTCCTTTGAATTTGTCGAACCCAAAGAATTTTTTGAGAGATTGTTGTACACTTATATTTTCTGTTGCCATAATATTATTATAGTTGATATTATTTGGAGTAATTTCGATCCTTCATTTAGTAGAAAGGAAATATCTTCTTTTACTTATAAATTTGTTAGTGGTCAAGAGAATGAAAATACAACAAAAGCCTTAGCTTTACAAAATATCCAGCTAATATTTAGCTCGCTCTATCTAACGCTAGATCTCTATTGGCTCTACATGAAAGTTAAGATTCTAATCACTTTACCAAAGCAACTAGAAGTGTATTTTCAATGCAGCCACTCTACCAACAAAAATATATCCAACTATGATTATCCGAATTGTTAAAATGACTTTTAGACCAGAAGAAGTTGCTTCTTTTTTAGAGCGATTCGAACCTCGAAAAGAAGGTATTCGTCACTTTGAAGGTTGTTCTTATTTGCAGGTACTTCAAGATAAAAATAATCCACATATCATTTTTTCGCATAGTTATTGGACAGATGAAATGGCCCTGAACAATTATCGCCATTCTGATTTTTTCAGAGAAACCTGGAAATTTACCAAACCTAAGTTTGCTGCTCCAGCAGAAGCTTGGACTCTACATAATTTGCACGAATTAAAATAAATACCAATGAAGTCTTTTATACTTTTCATGTTACTCCCATTAGGTTTATTCGCTCAAGATACTTGGGTAGATTATATTATTGGACGACCACTCCCTGGTTATACACAAGCTCGGAAAGCAGTTGCTCTAGAATGGGGGCTGAACTACCAGCCTATCTTGGCAGGAGATGTAGTCAATGACGATATGTATATCAACGTAGAGAAATACAAAAAAAGCAATGCCGATTATCTCCAAAAGATTGAAAATCAATATGGGAAAAATTGGTTAGAGCTTTTTAACCTAGAAACCTCTATTCAACGGCTCCAAAGCTATAATCCACTCCAAGGTAAGTGGATTGAATTCATCCCAGAAATTGCTGCTGACAAAAGTTACATTAGTGCCAAACAAGAACAATTAAAAGCCTGGGGCATTCCTTATCAAGGAATCATTCTGACAGCTGATGCTACTCTATCTTCAGAGCAAGAAAAAGCAGTATCCGAAAGTAGTGATTACCTTCGTAAGCTTACGAGTATACTCGGAGAAAATTGGCAAGAGTATCTTGACAGACAATTACAAATCAAGCTACAACAAAAAACAACTACTCTAGATCAATGGAACGAGTATCTACTGGAAGAGGTAGACGAGACTTATTACCTTGCCAAAAAAGAAGTGTTACAATCTTGGGGTATCTCTTATGAACCTCATTTTGTCCATTGTTGCAAAAACAAAGAAAAGAAAATGAAAGCTGGTAATTATGCTGCTAAAGCCGCTACTGCCAAAACTAAGATTCAACAATTGTATGGCAAAGGTTGGGAAGATCAACTTAGAGTTGAAATTCAGAAAAAATTGGACTAAGAATCTAATTATAATTATTCTTTTTAAGTCTTTTTTTAATGTAGGACCATGCTCTCTTTGATTTCACCTTGATATCTGGTTCTACTCCTCTTTGATCTATTTTGTATCCATCGGAAGTGTAATAGGTAGCTGTTGGTAGAAATAGACTAAACTGATGTGCTAAGCTAAATATTTCGGCACTCAACATTGAACCAGCTGTTCTTTCGCCTATCACCGTGGCTAACTGGTGTTGCTGTAGTCCATAAACAATTGGCTCACAGGTACTCCCTGTATACTTATTTGTCAACAAATATACATCACCTTTAAAAGTAGAAGGCTTTGGCTCTACCTGTAAGCAAATGCCTTCTTCTTGATGTAAATCTTGGATCAACAACTCTAAATTTTCTTCTGAAAAAGCTTTAAATCGAATGTAATCTGCTATAGCTGGTAAAGTATCATGTGTTTCAAACCATTTGCGAGAAAGCAATACCCCTCCCCAAAAAGAAGTATCAACTAGGTGTCTTGCAAAAGCTAATCCTGGAGCTACTGATCCACCTCCGTTATTTCTAAGATCTACTATTAAATGATTAAAACTTCCTGTCTTAATTATTTCCATCATGCTATCTATTTCAGTTACAGTTCCCATAAAGGAAGCGATATCTAAATAAGCTGTTTTGTTTTTAGGAACCAATGTTAATTGAGCTTCTTCCTCTGCCCCGAAATCAAATGTTGTTTCTTTAAACAAAGCAAAATGAGAAAAAGATAGCTTCTCTGCAAAATGGGAAAACGCCACTATTAATTCAAAATCGGTATAAACATAAGGAATAACTTTAGTCATTTTTTTTACAAATCGGTGCCAATTGTTTTCTTCTATTAATGCCCTATTATAGATATATTTTCTAGTGGTATCAATAACATTATTGAAAATAGTTTTATAGTCTTGTAGGGGAAATTGCCCATCAAATAAAGAGCCTCTTACTTTATAACAAGATTCCCCTACATCTAATACCCCATCTAACTGATCTCCAACTATTCTCCAATCTATTTCAAAATCACCTATAAGTGTCTCCATAGTGCCTGATAAAAAAGTAGTGTCTCCTTTTATCCAAGAGTCTCCTTTTTTAATATAAAATAGACTCCCTTCTCTATTGAATCTTTTTGTAAAGATTCGTCCAAGTCTATATTTTGTATTACCAAATAAGTCCTGAGTAGCTTTTTTTCTAGAAAAAGCTCTGTAAGTACTATCTGAAGAAGGGACTATATTCATTACTGTCATTACTTCTCCTATGTCTGGCAACTCCATTTCTAACAGGAAACGATTAGACTTCCCTTCTATTGATGAAATGTATCCCACTAAAATAATCCAGAAAAAAAGATAGTAATACTTGTTAGTAGGCATGATATGTTTTTTGTTCATTAAGAATTTGAATATTAAACTCTAAAACGACCTACTAAAACAAAAAGGTTAGTATATAAAAATTATACCTCTTCTTCTTTGTACCAAGAAGCGTATTTCACATAGTTATCTGCTATTCGAGCAATTGTATCTTTAAATTGATCTGGGCTGAGTTCTTTTACCTTTTTGGCAGGTATTCCAGCATAAATACAGTTGCTTTCTAACACTGTATTTTCTAAAACAACAGCTCCTGCCGCCACCAAACAGTTGGAGTTAACAACTACATGATCCATCAACATAGCCCCCATACCAATCAATACATTATCATGAATGGTACATCCATGAACAATAGCCCTATGACCAATAGATACATTATTGCCAATAGTAGTAGCAGCACGCTCATAAGTACAGTGTATAATAGCAGCATCTTGTACGTTTACCTTATTCCCCATCTGAATTCGATTGACATCTCCCCTGATCACTGCCTGAAACCAAACACTACAGTCATTTCCCATCTGAACATCTCCAATAATAGTTGCATTCTCAGATAAATAACAATTTTCACCCATTTGGGGATGCTTTCCTCTTACTGTTTTTATTAATGCCATGTATTTTTGTAATTTGAGTGAATAATAATCGTAATTCATGCAAAAAGTAGCTAAAAAAGAACAGATATCCAAACAAGTCCTATGGATAGTATTAGGGGCGGTATTCCTTCTTTTTCCTGCTTTCTATAATGGATACCCACTTGTCTATGCTGATACATCTACCTATTTATCGGCAGGATTCGAACTAGAAACTCCACTAGACCGCCCGATTACTTATAGTCTATTCTTAAGAATTGCTAGTCTAAATGGAGCTAGTTTGTGGAGTGTTATTTTTATACAAGGGCTATTAATAAGTTATCTGATTCACCAGTTACTTCTAATATTATTCCCTGCTGTCTCTATTCGCTTTTTCCGAAATACACTATTTTTCCTAGCCTTAGGAACTACTCTACCATGGACGGTTAGTCAGCTGATTCCTGATATCTTCACTCCTGTTTTGTTGCTCTGTGTTACCATCTTATTAGTAGGACACACACAGCTCTCCAAAAAAACTACTCTAGCTCTCTACTCTTTGTTCTTGGTTGCTACAGCTATGCACATTTCTCATTTCACCTTCAATATTATTTTCCTACTGGGGATCTATTGCCTATCTAAATTGGGTTGGTTATTACCTAAAGGAAAAATACACTTCCGTTCTATAGCCATTTTTTTGTTACTCACAGGCATTAGTTTCATTACCATGAGTGCAGCAATTTCTAAATCCAAACATGGTTTTTTGATGGGAGCTATGATAGAGAATGGTGTTATTCAACCTTATTTAGAGGAGTATTGCCCAACCGAAGATTATCAAATCTGTGCTTATCGTAACGAATTACCTGATAGAGGTTACTTATTCCTATGGGATGAAGCAAGTCCCTTCTATCAATTAGGCGGTTGGAAAAACACCAAAGAAGAGTTCAATACCATTATTTACCACACATTGACAGAACCCAAGTATATAGGACTTCATATTCAAGCCTCTCTACGAGCTACTTTCAATCAACTATGTCGATTTCGTGTAGGAGATGGCAATGGGATGTTTCTAGAAAAAACCTTGCTTTATCAACGGATTCAAGCATACATAGGGCATGAAATTCCTATTTACAGCAACAGTAGACAAAATAAACAAACCTTATTCTATATCAATTATTGCAACTGGTGGTTATACAGCATCGTCTTACTTAGTATAGTAGTATTTCTATTTCGGTGGAAAATAATTTCAAATAATCCTAATCTATATTTCGTCACCCTTCTTCTCCTTATTGCTATCCTACTCAATGCCTGGTCCTGTGGTACTTTTGCTAATGCTATTAATCGACTCGGCTCTAAAGTTATATGGCTATTTCCTTTATTAGTTTGGTGTTCCTTATCTACCAAAAAGGTATCTCAATAAGTAATTCTCTATGCTCTCCATTAGTAAAAACAATACTATTCATCACCTACTCCTTACCATTCTTTCAGTAGTATTAATTAGTTTTTTAGGTTACGATCTATGGACAAGAGGAGCATTTGTAGACAGTGTTTTTTATGGAGCTATTGCCCAAAATTTAGCTGAAGATTATGGAGGTTACTGGACATTAAGTGCTACTCAGAATCCCTATTTTGGGTCTTTTTATGGACATCCTCCTTTAGGAATTTGGTTACTTTCGTTTGCCATGCAGCTCTTTGATGGGCATTTCGGAACAGAACGTCTCTTTTCTATTTTTAATCTTATTTTACTTTGGGTGGGAATCTATAAAATATGGTCTTTAAGTCGCCCTCAGCACATACCAAAAGCTTCTATTTGGCTAGTAGTATTATTTTGGTTGGTCATGCCCATCAATATTTGGAGCTATAGCCAATATATGTTAGAAAACACCATGGCTGTTTTTATTATTTGGGCTATTTATTGGTTTATTAAAGCAGTTCAAAAAGATAGTTTTATCGCAATTGGAGTCGCTACTTTATTTACGATATTGGCTACCTTTACCAAAGGTCCTGTTGGTTTGTTTCCATTAATATGTCCACTCATTCACTGGTTTGTATTTCGAAAGCTTTCTTTACTCAAAATAGTAACTTGGGAGCTTTGTTCTGTACTAGGAATTATTCTTTTCTATAGTATCCTGTATTCTAGTAGCACTGCCGCTGCAGAATACATGACTATTTACTGGGATAAACAACTGATGGGTAGCCTAAATGGATCGAACAATCTTGCTAGTCATCGTTTTTATATCCTTGAAATGCTATTCTTAGAGGGGATTGTCTCTTGGGCAAGTCTAATCTTCTGTCTACTATGGTCTAAACCAAAAATATTCGCTCTAAGTACTAATGGCAAATGGGTATTCTGTTTTATACTAGTTACACTAGCTGGCTCCTTGCCTATGCTAGTTAGTCCTAAGCAGATGAAATTTTATCTAATTCCAGCCCTTCCATTTTTGGCTTTAGCTGCTGCCCAAATGGTATTACCACTGCTACAACAGCGATTGTCCCATATCAAAAAACATTCTTCTTCGTTATACTATAGCTTAATTCCTTTACTAATTAGTTCTTTCTCTCTTAGTATCTCTAGATACGGTTTAGCAACAAGAGATTCCATCAAAATCAAAGAAGTATTGTATCTAAGCAATATACTCCCTCCTAATACAAAAGGAATTCTACACAGTCCCCAAGTAGATTATATTGCCGAGTGTTATTTCGCTCGTTATGGAGCAATTTACCTCAACAATCATAGCTGGCAACCCACTACTGCTGCAGAAGAAGCTGATCGCACCTATTATCTATTAGTCGAAAAAAATTACCGTTCGCCCATAGAGCCTTATTATATCAAAAATGATAGCGTAAGTAATCAACTGGAAGTTTGGAATCTGTTTGAGCTAAAAAAATAAGGAGGTACTAAGGATTAAACGCCTTGATTATCAATAGCAAAGCCATAAAGTGAGGAGCAAAGCACTTTCAAGCAAAAGTGACGTTTGATATTATTTGTAAATCAATGACTTATGCTATTTTAGGGATATTCAAAAGTAAAACAAATTATTGATGTTCTTCTTTCCATTGCCGAAAGAAGCAAAGTCTAGAGCTAAG
>CAYOJF010000096.1:0-18947 GCA_964404215.1 uncultured Aureispira sp.
TGCAAAAGAGCTCTTCTATTCTATTGGCTGTTTGTACTGGAATGTAGGTTAGAGGTTGTTTCATTCAAGGTTAGTTATTTTTGTATAAGTATTTTGCTCTGGAGCTAGAGTAGTTGAAAAATCTATTTTATTTATGAATCTAAGATTCTAGCAAATCATCTAAGTCTTCATTTCTTTGTTCAAGTGATTCTTTATAGTAGTTAATTCTTTCTTCTATTTTATTTACATAATTATTGATTATATCACATATTCCGAATTCGATAAGTATTTTTTTTATCCTTATATCATGAATGATATCTATTTTACTTTTTGTTCTTTTTAAGGAGGGGAATATTTTTTCTTTCGCACCTGGTCTATTTAGAAAAAAGGCTAAATTTTTAAAATTATATATTTGTTCGAAGTCTATTAAAACATTATGCAAATTACGACGACGAGAAATAAGTATGCCTTTTAGATTTTTTTTTGTAGAAAAATCTGAATCTATTGTGGTAGGTATTCCAAAAATTAAATCTGGGTCTAAAATGTGGAAAAAATCATTTAGCAAATCAATACCTTCTTTTCCTTTTAATTTAGTTACTACTGTGGTTAATTCAGGAAGCACAAAAAAATTGATGTAACTATCATAATCTAACTCCTTACATAATCCCCAAAAATTGAAACTCCTATCTTCACTTAGTCTCTTAAAAAAGACATTGAGTTTTTTATATGCTTTTTCTTTTTTATCAGAAGGGAGATTAGATAAAAAAAGACTTGCAAAGTATTCTTGCATTGATCTATGCGGGAATTTATATTCAAACCCATCCTTAATCATAATAGAAATTGATGTCCTCAAATCAAAAATTAATTTTTCAATTTCGAAGTCAATCTTACTTTTCTTCCTATTGATTAGATTAAGTTTTGCGGATAGGTATTCTTCTGTAAAGGCAAAATGACCTTCTGAAATTGTTAGAAACGATAAGGCACTTAATATTTCTTCAAAGTCTTCTCTTTTTAGCTTAGTTTTCTTCTCTCTGGGAAAACTTCCCTTAGTAATACCATCATGTTTGGAATAAAGGGTATCAAAAACATTTTTATAAAAAGCACTTTTCCTATCAGGTATTTCTGGATGGCTTTCAAATGCCAAAATAAACATTGAGAGTAGCAAAGGGTTTTTTAGATAATCGCTATAATCAGAGGATCTAGATTCATGTATATTTGCTTTTATTTGAGAAGCTCTTTCTTTATTGGTGACTAATAAATCAATAAAATTAGTAATTTCCTTATTTGTTAAGTCTTGGACATGGAAAGAATGAAATCTTGGAGTACCTTCTATTCCACTACCTGGTCTTGTAGAAATAATAAATTTGTTGTTAGGATATTTGTCAACAAAGTCATGAAGTTCTTTTGTTATCTTTTGTTTGGATTTGGAAAAAATTTCATCATAGCCATCAAGTAAGAACAAGAAACCACCTTTGTTTAATGCTCTCTCCAGAGTGCTTTTTGATGGTTTCAACTGATTTGATAATAGTTTTTCTGAGAGAAAGTCAATTAGTGTTCCTTGATAATCATTTAGATGTCTGAGTTCTATTAGAACAGGTATTTTGAATGATTGACGAATAGAATTGAGAAAGATGTATTTAATTAGGGTGCTTTTGCCACTTCCAGCAGATCCAATAATAGTAATGCATTTATATTCTTCAAATGTTTCTTTTAAGTTTTTAAACTTTGTTTCTAGCAAGTTATACTTGACGGAGATAGGGAAATATATATCATCAAATTTCACTTTTTCTGCTCTATGAAGAAAGGTGTTAGTGAAATAATATTTATCAGTTTGATTTTGTAAATATTCTGGAATACCTATTTGTAAAAAAGATTTTATTTCATCACTTGTGAGTTTAAGGGTATCTAGAATTGGAGTGATTAGCGTGAATATTTTTAATTGGTCTTGCATTGTTATTTTCATTTTGGGTTGAACAGGAGATGTATAATACACCTATCTAAACTACCCAGCAGGTTATATAAAATGGGAATTCCTCCCCCCTTACTCCGTCACAGTAATCTTAGTGAGCTGGCTAAGGGGAACTTCTTTGATGATCTCTTCAGCTCCTTTGTAGCGAATGATCGCATTCTCTCCAGTGATACCAATGATGGTAGCCTCTTTCATCTGTGAAGATTCGGGCTCTTTATAGACCACAGCATTCCCTATCTGTAGGGTAGGGGTGGCAGTAGTTTGTGGCGTAGGAGTGGTCTCTTCTGCGTGGACGAGTATTCGGATGGTACGCCACTGGACGAGACCAAGCGTAATGGTAGACAAAACAGCATCACCAAAGTTGGCTCCTGTCTTGATCTGATAGTTATGATGATTGGGGCGGTGCGGCTCTGGACGACCTAGTGGGACCAATCCCCAAAAAAGATACATCTGTTTGGCTCTACTGTGTATCTTGGTTTTGCCTCTAGCTCCTACGGGACCATCTCCAATCGTGTGGCGATGTGTCATACAGGAAGTACCTAATAGTAATAAGGCGATTGTGGTGGCAATTAATGTTTTCATTAGTGGGAATATTTAAGTGTGAATTAATGGTGTGTTATTTAATGAATGACTACTAAAACATCTTCAGAAAAATATAGACTATATCTAGCGTCATAAATCAATACAGTGTCATAACCAACAAGATCATTCAATTTTCTAGAAGCTCTACCCCATGCCCAAATGCATTCCTTTTTTGACATACCAAGGACTACTTCTCTAGCTCTTATTTTATCTATGAAGTCAGTATGTTTAGTTTTGAATTTTTCAAATTCTGCTTCCTCTATCAAAGTGACTTTAGGGAATTTGATCTCATCGGATGCTATGTTGATGTACTTAGGGTTAGAGGTATATATCTTGCCATTAAATAGACGTGGCTGTTCGTACGTGTCTAAGGGTAATATACTCTCATATTGACCATTGATCTCTAGAACTATTTCATAGTCATATTCAAGCTTAGAAAACTTGACTTTGGTCACGGTATATTTCTTATCTCCTTCAATGGTAACTTCAGAACCATCTAAGAACTGGAACTCAGAGGAAGCGTGTAAAGGAATGAAGGTTTTTCCCTCTAGGTTAGATTTGGTAGTTTCCAAAAACTTATTGAAAATGTATTTATTTCCACTTTGTACTTTCCATATATATTGTCCACTATCATTTTTGATAGTCAAGATGTCATATATATCATGCTCATAGGCTATGACTTCAAATGTCTTGTTAGTAAATTTATCCTTTTCCTTATAACTTATATTTTTGTAGGATTTTAAGTCTTCTTTACTAGCGTAAATATTATAAGTGCTTATATCTAATAGAGTAACCTGCTCCCCAAGAACACCCTTTTTCTTTGCTTCATCATAGATACCATCAAAAGACATAAATTCACCATTATATGGAATCGCTTGTATCTCTTTTTTTGCAGGAGCTTCACTGATTTCAATTTGAGCAAAACAGAGATTTGATAATAGTAATAAAGTGAATGTGAGGAGGGTTTTCATTAGTGGGAATATTTAAGTGTGAATTAATGGTGTGTACTTATATGAGTGCTGTTTTAACCTTCTTTTTTTAACCTTTTTATTTGATTGTACATCTGGAGTGTGAGCTTTTCTTTATCGATTCCAAAGTGTAGTTCTCTATGACAATTAGGGCATAAAGCAACAGTATTACTAGTCTTATCGCTTCCGCCAGTAGCTAATGTTTTTAAATGGTGAACTTCCAAAAATGGCATTCCATTGGATGCAATGAAAGGACTATTATTTTTACAGCATTCACAACACCCTTTTGAATTTTGCAATACCCAAGCTTTAACTTTTGGATCTCGCTCATAAACTTCTTGAGGTGTACTGATTTTTTTTCGAGGTTTGGACTTTCCTTCGGGCTCATCTTTTATTGGCTTCTTGAGATACTCATCTACTTCTTTGTTGAATTGGTCGTGATCAAACAAATCGACAGGAGTTTTCTCTTCTTTTTCATTCCAAATGCCAAGGGCTATTTTTTTCCATTCTTTTTCATTCAGCTGTTTAGCAACTAATTGAATTCGCTTAGTTTGATTACCACCTTTTGTAGTTGGATTAACTTTTAGTTTAGCAACAGCACTTCCTATTTGCTTTCTTAATTCGTGGAGATCTCTATCTCTCAAATCTATTGCAGAGTGATTACCTATCTTAATAGTTCTGTCAAAAGGATCAGAATAATGCTTCAGTAAAGTGGTAGAGACAACTTTGATAGTGACCCCATTTATAGCAGCTCTCTGCAAGCGATTTAAGACAACCTCTAATGCCACATTATAATCATTATTCCTTTCTGTTCCACCTCGAGATTCTAATGTCAAACCTAATTCATTATCAATTGTAGTGATTTGGAAATGAGCATTTAACACTTCGTTGTTTTCATTGATGATATTGTCCATAGAGGTGCTTTTTATAATAGAAGCTTTTCTAGCTTCTATATGGGGGAAGAATTGAATATATTACTCCTATTATATTTTTCATTAAGTAGCAGGGGAGTATAAAGATGATTGTTATATTGGAGAATGAATAACTAATTTAAACTAGATATAGTTGGAAATTGCGTTTCATTGGGTTGTCAAATAGAACACCAATTTCATAATTATTATCTGAGTTGATAATTTTCACACTAGTGTCATTTAGTTCTATTGTTTGAATTGATGCTTTTACTATTGTACTAGAATTAGTACCTATAATATTATCACCTATTTTTAAGGAGTATTTATTGCTCTTGAAACATAGTATTTCACCGTTTCGAAAACTATCTGTAATAGGACCAAGCTTTTTACCATTTTGCTCTAATTCTATATGCAGAAGGTTCTTTCTTAATACTTCAATTAATGAATAAGAATAATGTTTGAAAAACACGAGATAATCGTTCAAGATGTCATTACCAATTAAGTGGCCTTCTACCCCATGAGCAACTTGGTTTCTGTATTCAGCTAAGTCATTCAATGTTTGAAAAGCTACAGCTTCAAAATTCGATTGTTCTAATTGAGAACCTTGGAGTTCTAATTTTTGTGCAATGAATTCCCTAAAAGACGTCTCTTTTAGTACTAAAGAGTTTATTTGATTTATGCCTAATTGAGAAAAACTATCATTTATTATCTTTAGTCTAAAATTTGCAGAGTGCTGAGTAAAAGCATTTCCGTTTAACTTATACTTATTAGGGGTGTTTAAACAGTTATGAAGGTTTTTAATAATTTCTTCCTTTCTTAGAGGTCCAGTATATTTTGAATCCTCTATTTTATTAATTAGTGATAATGAAAGGAGTAGGTGTTTTTTTTTGACAGGTGATGGTAAATTTTGATATATTTCTATTAATGAATTTAGTTCATCAGCATAGGTAAATAAGCAATTTTCAATAAATCTTTCAAAGAAGCCATAGAGTGAGATTATTATACTATTATAATTGAATTGACGTTTTGGGTTTCTAAAGGATTTTAATTCTGTTGATAGTTCAAGAATAATTTTTTCCTCTGTAGTTTTAGGTGTTGTATTAAACGAGCCTAGAAGTTTATTTTCTAAAGTATAGAATGAAATTAACTTTTCTAAGTTAGATATTTCTTGATAAAATTTGTCTCTAGCTGCATCCATGTTATGATGAAAGTTGTGTGAATAATTCTCGCATTAATTCTTCTCTCTCAGTAACAATACTTGGATTAGTATTTCGTCCACCAAATTTTTTATAGTTAGACTGATAAAAATCTTCAAAAATATTAACTATAGACTCTTTTTTTCTTAGAATAATAGATTTGTAATCTAGAAATTCAGAAGCAACCAATGTTAAAGGATCGTATGCCGCAGTTGTCGCACGCGAATACCAGCTCCAATTTCCATTACGATTCCTATATAAATGAAATGCTTTATGACCTAATAATTCATAAAGAAATTGGATTGTGTCAGTAAATAAATTAGACATTTGCATTAATGTTTCTTCAGGTAGATGATTAGCGTACTTTAGATAGCTATCTAAATAATCTTTTAAACTTGCTGAATATCTTATTAATTCACTTCTTTGTCTATTAGCAAAGAATCTTAATACAAGTTCAACATCGTTCATGCTTTCAAATAATGTATTATTGATTAACTCTTCTGATAGAATTCCAAACTTTTTTTCTTCTTGAGTTGGCTCAGGAATTTTCCAGGTTTTACACAGAAAGTTATTGCGAGCTAATTTGATACAGAGTTCATTAAAAGGACCATTATAAATTGCATTTCGAGACTCTTGTGGTTCTAATTGTACTCCACCACTATTTATTCTTTCAAAAACAAGTTGTTTTAATTTTAAAGCGTCAGCTTCATTTTTTGCAGTTTCTTGAAGTAAAATAATAGATGATAAATAACGTCTATCAATACCTTTTCTTATTTGAACTGGTAATTCTGAATACTTCTTTCCATTTAATTCGGCCCACTCCTCTAGTCCTTCCAATATGTATTCATCATTATAAAACTCTTTGATTGCTGTTAATCTCTGTAGGCCATCTATAACTTCATAATGAGAGTAACTGTCCTCATATAGAAATATAGGGGGAATAGGAACATTCATAATAAAAGACTCTATTAATCTTGATTTTTGGATAGGGTTCCATCGATGTCTTCTCTGGAATTCTGGATTTAATTTATAATCACCACTAGATAACATAATGATGATAGAAGGCAAAGGATATCTAGCTTGTTCGGTTATAATACGAACTTCCCCTTTAACGTATTTTTCATTAATAAGGGTATCACTGATTACAGACTCATCTAGAGGTTGTAAATGAGTAAATATTATTTGTTCTCCAGCTAATAAATTCATTTTATCTTATTTTAATCACATTTGTGAATGTCGAGTGTGAAGTTCTATTATTTATTCTAGGTCTTACTTTAAGTATTGACCTATTAGTATGCTCTTCTAGATGTCATCCAAAAGCATGCTATCTGTTTTTGGGGCAAAATTCTTTTTTTTATCGTGTAATTTGCGAATACAATATAGGGACACCCCAAGGCTGAGTATAGCAGGTACACCCCCCATAAATAGGAGCATTATGCTAATAGCTAATGAGAGGTAAGAAATCCAAATACACAACACTATAGAGGAATAGCTTGCTTTATCTTTGGAAGCTCTATAGGTGGTAATAAGAGGGTAAATGACAAGAAGTCCTATGGATACAGCTGCTATAATAGAAAGCATTACAACTAAACCACCTAAGGCACCAGCTCCTCCAGAGCCGTGCTGAGCAAAAGCCAATTGAGGAATGATCAAAGCAAAAAACAATGAAAGAGCTTTATTTTTCATTGGTAGGAATATTTAGGAATGAGAAAATTGGGTGTCTGTGTAGTATAGTAGTAGGAAACTACTTGGTGTCTTATTTCTTTTCTAGTGTATCAATCAGTTTCTCCTGGAGCGTGATGATTTTCTTCTGGGCGAGCTTCAGCTCTTTTGTCAAATTTTCAACCTGTATTTGCAGCTCTGCACTGCTACCATTACTTTGCGTGTTGCTAGTACCTTGGGCTACCTGTATGTTATTATTACTGCCCTGGTTTATTTTTTTTGCCTCTTCATCTAGAAACATGTTTCCTTGATTCGCTATAAGCCAATTCAGGTTAATATTAGGCTTGTATGATTTTATCTCCCTTAGTATTTTCATACTAATAGTATTGCTTCTGTTTATAGCACTTTGGAGACTTCTATAGTTACTGTATTTTAGTATTTGGGCAAAATTTTCTTTTTCTATTTTTAAAATCTGCCGAAGCTGTTCAAGCCTTTTATTTTCTGACATGGGTGTAGTTTATAGACTTTTTGCAACTTTTTGACGATTTTTTCACTAAAAAGTTGCAATCGTCAAAATGTTGCACTATCATTGTAGTGTTGTTAATCTAAATAGTGCGAGGAGATAATTAAAATAGTAGTATAAGTTAATTTGATTATCTCCAAATGTTAAGATAAACAACAGTTGGGAATAAATGAAAAAAAGCTACCAAAAAGTAGTAGCAGAACCATAATATAAGTATTAGACATTATTACGAATAGTATTGTATAGGCAAATAAATATCTTTTGAAATCTAAAACCCGCTAGCGGCACATCCACTAGATGTTCAATACCAATATATTTTAGTATTTGTCGGATTATAATTCTGTATCCATCCCAAGTATACAATGCATAATGAAAGCTGTTTTTACGGATAAGTCTTTCATGCTAGACAGTAGAGATGTTATGTCTTTATATATAAAGGCTAATTGATTATCAATCAATTAGCCTACTTTGTGCCCATGGCAGGGTTTAATAACTATTCTTGTAAGTCACACTAAAACAAGTTTTTAGTGTTTAGTCATTAGGGGGCGGATACATTTTAGTGCAAAAATAGTGTTGGTTGTAAAAGTGATGAAATTATGGTATCTTGATTAGAAGAATTAAAATTAAATCACTAACCTCAAATTAAATGACACAAAAATACTTGTTTGAAATAGAAGCAGTTGTAAATGAATTTTCAATTAAAATTAAAGATTCTATAGCAGAGTTTAAAGCAGATGGGAAGATTGATGCTCAAGAAAGAGCCATGATAAAATCTATCAAACAGAAAATTATTGCTATTAAAAAAGAACTCAAAATAGTAGCTAAAGCTCTCAAAAAAGAACTTAAAGCTACTTCTAAACTTGAGTTACCTCCCAAATTAATGGATAGCAAAATGAAAAATGAGGATGGTAGCTATAAAGAGGGCTATAAAGCTTTTGCAGCTACCGAAGAAGGTAGAGTTTTCTTAGAACGTTTTTCATCTAAAGATAATGAGAGTACACTAGATGGATTCAATAATTGCGATGGTGGTAATATGAGTGATCACTATTTGAACATTCAAGCACGTCCTCCTGGAGAAATGGGTATAAATGACGGAGTAACTTATGTATTTTTAGTTGCTTATAAAGGTAGAAAAAATGTTTACTTGAGGCAAGTAACGGAAAAAGATGTGGAAAACAGTGAGCTCAAATTTCATTTTATTATTTACGTAAACGAAGGAGAAGGAAAAGAGGCAATGGCTCAAACCGTTGGACATGAAGTGTTTGCACACGCAAAAAGGTATGCAGATGACATAGGTAGATTACTGAATAGAGCTAAAAAAGATAAGCTAAAGGCTAAAGAAATAGCAGATGAAATTAGAAAAATAGGCAATAAAGATAAAGATGGAGATAAAGATCATATTCATTTAAAGGAGGGCAAAAAACATACCTATGAACAGTATATAGATGAGTTAAAGCAAGTACACGGAATTGATCCCCAAAAGTTAGATAAAGAAGATAAAGATGATAAGGGTAAGTATTAATTTGGTTTTTATTTTTCTAGTAATATATGGTTGTCAGAAGCCTAATCTAAGTACATTTTATTATCAAGCTAATACTAAGAAAAGCGTCCACCAGTATAAATTGGTGAAAACAGAACCTTTAGATACTATTAACCACTATGAAGTATACGAGTATTTGGATGCAAATTGGATTCCTACAGAAAAAACTACTAAAAGAAGAATAAGAACTCTTATCTCTGATAGTATTCTTTACTCCAACAACTTAGAATTTTTGATTGATAGGACAGTAGGGAAGTGCCATACGTTTAATTTTCATTTAGAGGAAGAATTTCTACTCTGGGATTATACAGCTTGTTTAATTAGAAATGTGGAGGATACTACTATTAATGGTATTTCTGTACAATCTTGTAGTGTATATAGTTTTGCAAAGAATGGAGAAGTAGTGGAGAAGGTTATTTTTGACTGGAATAATAGGGTCTTAGTAGAGCTAGTAGATATTAATACAGAAGCTAGTGTGCGATTGGTGAAGGTAGAATAAAATATAACGAAATAGATGAAAAGATTAAGTATACTTAATGGTTTGGTTTTCTTGATGAGCCTTTTATTAGTAGCTTGTTCTGATAGAAACTATACAAGTTTTTATTTTAAAGTAAATGATGATGAATTTGGTGATCGCTATCACAAGATGACTAGAGTGGAACATGCTGATACAGCTGACTATTATCACTTATCGTACTTATTGGATAGTAATTTTAATAAAACCCAAGAAAGTGGAAATGAAGCTATGGTTGAAGTGTCAATAATAGATAGTATTATTGATTATGAACAGATAGAGTTTTCATTGAGTAGAATGGTAGGCACTTGTCATGTTTTCAATGATAGTAAAAACCAAGATACTATTTGGGATCAAACTACTTGCTTAATAAGGAATATAAAGGATACTGTAATCAATGGAATCCCTATTAGGGATTGTAGTGTTTATAATCTTCAGAGAGAAGGGGAAATAACCGAATTATTGATTTTTGATTGGACAAATAGAGTAGTATTAGAAATAATAAATTTGGATACAAAAAAACGTTTGTTGGAGTTAGTAATGGTAGAGTAAGTATAGCAAGCTGATAGTCATGGGGACAAGCTACTTTTAGAATAAAGAGTAAATTAGTATTGAATCACTTAATCTTATAAAAGATATGAATCTTGATTTAAAATTACAGAGTGCTAAAGGCACCTCTCTATCAGAATTAGAAAGGCTGGAAGCGTTTACAGGGTTCCTTTTACCTGAATCAGTAAAAACTTTTTTCTTGAAAAATGCTGGGGCGGTTACTCACAAAGATCCAAATACCTTGCTTGTGAAAATAATTCATGAAGATGGGTGGGAAAGTAATAGCTTTATTTCTAAGATCGAGTCTATTGAAACGATTGTGGATACTTGGGGATATAGAGGATATCTAAATGAGTTTCAAGAGGATTTTGAATTAACAGAGGATTATGTAGAAGCGAATTTCTTATTTCCTATTATGGAGATCTCTAGTGGAGCTGTTTATGTTGCTATAGGAGGCAAACATAATGGAAAAGTATACACAGTAGATAATGGGGACTTTGGTATTGTTTTTCATTCCAATACCCTAGATGAATTTATCTCTAAAATTACTATTACTCAAGATTAAGATTATCAAAGCATAAAGATAAGATGACAGACTATGAGAGCTATAATGCAAATTTGTTTAATGACTTTGGTATTGTTTAGTTGCACGAATAATCACAAAACTGAAAAGAAGAATAACTCAGTTGCTCAGAACCATTTAGTAACAGAAGAAACAACATTAGTATCTGAAAAGGAAAGAGTCGATTCTGTTGAGGCTACTGCAGCTATATTTGATTTAGATAGTGCGGTTTATTTCCTTAAGGCTCAAAAAGGATATAATGATGTAGATATGTCTAATTATTTGTCAGACAGATTCTTGATTGCTCAACAGAGAGATTTAAAGGGCTTTAAATCCTTACATATTGAGGGACATGGTTACTATGAACTAGATGGAAGGGGTAATATTATAGGTCATAGTGATATCACCAATAATCATCAGAAATATTTCTATGACCGTAGAGATAGATTAGTTAGAGCCGAATATTGGCAACATAGTCCACCAGAGTGCTATACCAAAAGAGAATATTTCTATTCCAGAGGAAATCAGTTAAGAAAACTGATAGAAAGAAGGTATAAAGATTCAGTAGAGATAGAGACAAAAGTTATTACACAAGATTCTATCCTTATTGAAAATGGAAATTTTTTCAAGGAAAAAAAGGACATTGATTACTTAATTAGTTCAGATAGAAAAGAAGTTGTTTTCTTTGATGCTGATATGGGGTTTTGTTGTGGAGAATGGATGAAAGGGAATAATCAAATCACTTACTACTTGGCAGAAGAAAATGGTCGAATAGATAGTCTTGTTATCAATGGTATAGAGTCAGGGGATAAAATGAAGTTTGATTATGTATATGAATGATTTGTCTTGCTATAAATAGAATGAATAATGGACTTAATTTCACACAAAGAGTTTGGGAAGTTGCGATTGAATCAATTTTTAGAATCAAATCAGATTGAATCTAGAGATAATTGGCAGTTCATGGAAGATTTATGGTTTGGTGAAGCTCATGTTTTTACAGAGTTTTTGAGACTGTATAAATCACCATTTAAAACTAAATCTATTGCTATAAGCTTAGATACCTTAGAGGAGACTGTATATGAAGATATACTCTTTGAATTGGGTTTGCCACTGAAAAAAGGAATGGGATTGGATGAAATTAGCAATCATTTACCTGCTCCCATAGGTGTGTTTGATCGAGTTCAAGACAGAATAAGCTATAAGTACATTATAGGAGAGGAAGAACAATATTATTTATCTTGTACGGTTTTGAATGAAGGAGGCTTGGTGTACATTGTAATGATGAATCATAAGAAGTCTATTAAAGCGTTAGAAAGGTAAGCTTTATGAGTTGGTCTAAATTGATTCAAACTGAAAAAAAGTATGAAATATGGAGGAAATCAAAATAGGTAAATACATCAAACTGCCCATTTTGGGTTTTAAGATAATAGGATTCGATTTTACCAATTTTATAAGAATTGAATTTAAGAGTAGTAATGAAGAAGAGTGGAGATATGAGCTGGAGATTCGGGGGAAATACCAAGTCAGGAGATTTGGGAGAGAGTATGAATTTGAATCATTCGAAGTAGATGGTTTTAAATCATTGCTTGATTTTTCTCATGAAGAGATAAAATTATGTCAAGCAGATAAAGTGGGGTATTTATGCTTGGAAACTACAAAAGGAAATGAGATAAGAATTGAAGATGGACCATATGAGAATTGGCAATTCAAAATTTATCAAAGAGAAGTAAGATATAAGACCAAGGCTCATTTAATAGGAGGAGTAGGTAATACGGCAATATTTAAGTACAAGTAGTAATAACTATTGGACATCTATATAAAACACTATTACATGCTATCTTTACCTCTTTACCTCAGCTGATACAATATAATCTGCCGAATAGAAATCCCCAACTTATGATGATTGGTGTCTAGTATTTGAGAAAAAGGAGTGGTAGCTTCATTTTGGATGGTAGTGTATAGAGTGGCTGTCCCTCTATCGATGTACTCTCTGATTTCATGTTGGTATCGAACAAAAAGAGCATCTACACTGTCGGCAAATTTTAGGTAAGCTGTTTTGATGGGGGCAGCTTCTTGTTGAGCATCTTCTCTTAGACCATCCCCAGAGCCAGTGAGGTAATCAATTTGATTTTGACGAACAGCTCTATTGATGGCAATGACTTTTTTCTTGGTCAGGTCTTTTTCTATGGTTTTGGTAATACCAACTACTGGACTGTTATCTGCAGTAATTTTGTACCAAATGATAGACTTTTGCCAGCTGGTAATTACTCCAGCTTTTGCTTGGTAGTTATATTTAACTTGAGCAATCAGCTCTCCCTGATAGCAATAGTCTCTGGTCTGTTTTTTCCCTTTGAGATAAACCCAGGGTTTTTCCTGTAGATCAAGTAGCTTAATGTTCTGATTGGGAATACCCTCCAATCCATGAATAGTAGTACTGTGTTCTATAACTTTGAATATTCGTAGATCTTCTAGGTTGTCAACGTTGTATTGTATCATTGATAGATGAATTTTATAGTGGTGCCATATAGATAACGAGTATTTGTCCGACTACTGCTACTATTGAAGAATAATTGAATTACACTTTGATCGGTTACTATTTGATTGATTGGCAGTGTGATTTGTTGAGCTTGATTAGCCACTATAGTATGTCCTATTTCTGTAGTATTTTCGTGGAGCAAGGTTTCGTTAGTGACTTGATTGCCTTGGACAGTCATTTTATTGACAAAGCAATGTAATTTATCAATAGTTGCAGAAGGTCTGACAAAATTAATGATTATCTCTTTTAGTAATCCATCTTGTTTTGATCTACTGCCGACACTCTTATTGTACGTTAAGTTAGGGACAGGTTGCTCGTAGGAGCGATTACCATAGTTATAGTTCATATTGAAATAACCATTACCATAGTTAGGCTGTAAACCATACCAACGTCCAGCTCTGACATAGACTCTTCCTTCAAAATAGACTTGCGAATAAGTTGGAGAAAGATTAGGGTTAATTAACGAAGTGGCCATAGTTATGATGTTTCTAAAATATTTGCTTTTTGAGTATTAGTTGGTGTTATTCCCTCAGGGATAGACCAAATACCTTGAATATGGTCAGCAGTATCTGTACTAATCCAAATTCCATTAGGTTGTACTCGATAGATATAATCAATATCAGATACAATAGGAGTCGTTCCCTCTAGAAGATACAATGGAAAAGGACTGTGATTAGTAATGACTACTTTTTGGCGATTAGGGGTAGCATCGACTAAAGTTGTAGCGGTATTACTAGCGATTTTAGTGGTATAAACCGAAGTGAGGCTGCTATTTGTAGAGGATGCATCTTTAGAAGTAAGATTATCAATTCTGTTATAATCTGTATCTCGATCCGTTTCAGTAGGATAGTACCAGGAGTGGCTATTTTGGTCCGTATCTACAAATTGAATGGCAAATAATGGTTCATTCATACCAATTGGAGTACTAAGCCTTTTGTTGATTAAAAAGTTATTCTCCAAGTTTATTTTCTGATTGGTAATCGTATAAACACCAGCCACTATAAAAGTATTAATAGAAGGAGCTATTCTCATTATAAATGGGTTTCGATTTGAATGGCAGTTTGGGCAAAAAGATTGGCTTTATCTGTACCGTTTACACTACGTCGAGCATTGACATAGTCAGTTTTAGTGTCATTAATGTGTTGGTCCAGGCGATGTCCAAAATTTCCATTGAGCATACCGAAAACGAGTATTTTAGCAGCATTTTTAGTTTCTAGAGCTTTATCAGGGTAATTGACTAAATCAATCCCTAAAAACTGTCCCATTTCCATATAATTGCTTTGGTGGGTCAGTTGGACCAATCCTCGTCCAAAAAAGCCTGTATACCAGTATTTTTCTTGAGCATAATAGCAAGCTTGGCTAGTGCTACACCGTCTTTCTGGTTTAGGTTCAAAACTCGCTTCATATCGAGCGGTGGCTAGGATATAAGCTAGTTTTCGTTTATCCCCATCTCCATAGCGTCTAAACTGACGTACAATCTGTCGGATAGAATCTTTTTGTATGTCAGAAGGGGCTTTGGGTAAAGTCGTAGCCGCTGCAATAATTGCTTTTTCTTCTGCTTGTTGTCTGTCGATAAATACAAAAACTAAGACGATTAGCAGGGCTACAATACCTCTAATCGTCCAAGTTTGTACAGTTGGTGTAAGTTGTGGAATACTAATTTTCATTACTGAAAGGTTACTGTTTGAGATTGAATGATTTCACCTGCAGGGTTTTTGATGATGAATATCAGTTCATTTTCTTTGCTACAGGCTTCAAATAAATAGCCTTGTATCATCTGTTTATTAATAGAACCTAATTTGATAGTACCTTGAAATCGTCTTGCTTGATATTGCATATCAAATGAAACTTCTTTGGTAGACATGTCCTTGATTTTTGTATCAATGCGTGGCGTATTCCATTTTTTGCATTTCATGGCTGCAAAAGCTCCTAGTAAGACTAGAAGCAGACCGATTACGAGTCTAGTTTTCATTGGGATGATTTAGGTGGGTAATAAATAACACTAGGAAATGCCACTCCTTACTTTTTGATCCTCAGGATTGGGCGGGTTACTTCCATTTGGTGTGATGTGAGTTGAATCTATTCCGATAATGGCTTCTTCTGCTAAATAACTCATGTTTGGAGGTCGAATAGCTAATAGGGATTCTGCTACTCTTTTACCAGCTTCATTTAAAATAAAAAACTGGATTCCTCCAGGCATAATCATAGCGTCAAATGTAACTCCATTAATGGTATAGGATGGAAGGTTATTTGTATCATTGACTTGATAGATCAATTCATTATCTTGATAGGACATCAAGACTTTGATATAATCATCATTTTGTTCCAATACTTGAATAACAGGAGAGGAGGTGATTTTATCTGCTATGGTGATGGGATCATCTGATTTTGAAGGAGGTATAGCTACAGCTTTTTTCTTATTTCTAGAGTTTATAAACCAGATTACACCAACACTACCTGTACCAATTATGATGAGTGCAGTAAGGAGAATCCAAATCTTATTTTTTGACATTGTTTTTGGAGTTAGAGCCCTTCTGGTAAAGCCAGCGAAGCAGTAATATAATAAGGATAATGATGAAAACAGGACGGAGGACATCCCAGAGATTAGACTCAAAGGATGCCTCTTTATCTTCGTCCTCTTTGGTAAACCACCACCATCCTGCGGCACCAGTAGTGGCTGCAGCTGCAGCTATGGGAATAAGTGGTAATGGCATTTTAAGCGGTTTTTAAAGCTAGTTTAGATGCGAGCTGATTGACAGATATTGATTTCATTTTAGTGTAATGGTTTAATAGTGCTTCTGTCTTGCTTCCGAAAATACCATCTTCTATTAGTAGCTCATAAGGGATCAGCTGTATGTGATTCCTATTTGCTTTATGATGTTGATTCAAAAGACGTTGGAGTTCTTTTACTGCTGCTCCACTGTCGCCCCGTTTCAATACTTGGCTTCTACTATTAGTAGTGGTAGAACTATTTGTACCAGTATTAGTAGAATTACCATTGGGGAGAGTTGCTGTAGAACTGATTCCTAACCAGCCTTTGATGGTATCTCGTTTGAGATAGCCAATACCAAATAGAAGTAGTATAAGCACTATGCCTAGGGTCTTCTTATGCTTTTTCATCCATTGGGGCTTTAGTCAATTCACTTTTAGTTTCCTGTGTCAATGTATCTGATAGACTTTCAGTTACTGGAGTATTTTTCCCTTTGTCTGAAAGATTTTCAGAGGTGTTATCTGTTACGGTTGTAGAGTTCTCTTTTTTATTCGATTTTTTGTACCATAAGAATGCTACAATCAATAGGATAACGATAACAACGCCGAGAGCAATTTTTTTATTCTTTTTGGTCATTTTAGAAGGTGCTGTGTCAGCCATGATTTTTGAGTATTAGTTAGAATGATTTAAATAATTTTTTTCAGAATTTAGGCGATTTGAAGGACATCCATTCGATCAATGACTTGATTATGAGGATCATCTTCCCAAGGTTTATTCATACAAGCAAACCAAGCATCATTTAAAGTCTTTCGAAGTGTTTTTCCATATACTTTTTGGTATCCTTCAGCTACTGCTTGTAACTGAATGTCCTGTAGAGACAAAAGATCTTTTAGAGTAGTACATCGAGCACTCGAACTATAACTTTGGTAAGCACTGTGTACTTTTTTTACTAAAGCACTAGGATTCCAGTCCATGCTTCCACTAGGTGTACTAATGGTAATGGGGCTAATGTTGGGATTGGCGTCAGAAGGATCTTGATTAGATTTACTATTGGAAGATCGACCTGCTACAAAGATTAGCACAATTAAGGTGAGTATTCCTCCTCCAATCCATAGGTACTTTTCGTTAATTTCTATTTGCTTTACTTTAGCCATCGTGTTTATGCGTTTAGAGGAGTGATAGAAAAGGTCCAGCCAGCTTTCTCAAGTCTAAGACGAGCTTCTTTTTTAAGTTCTTCATCTAGTAGATCAATCTGAGAAATCCAGTCTCTTGCAAAATTCCAAGCCCCTGCAGCGGGGAAGTGTGCTTTACCACCACTATGTTCAGTTAGTCTAATATTGCCAACATCGTGTCCATTGAGTTCTTTGAATAGATCCAATCCACCTTGATCGGCTTTATGCCATCTAATTTGGTCAACACTATGTGTTGTAATCCCTCTTTTGAGGTAGTAAAGATTGAGGTCTAGTGCTGTAATGTATTCAGGATTGCCTCCAGCTCTATATTGTGATAAATTCAATCGCTCCCATCCTTTATCTACAAAATTCTGCAACTGATTTCGGATGTCTTTTCCTCCTATTTGCCAAGTACTGAAAATAGGATATGTATTAGGGTTGTCTTTAATCACATTCTGGAAAAAGGTAAACATGTGGCTAATGGCTCCTTGGGCTTTACTGGTGTATTTGACACCATTTTGGAAGATTCGACCAATGCCTATTCGGGCTTTAAGTTTGCCAACTACCTCATCACTTTTAGCCAGTTCTTTTGCCATCAAAAGTATCATCTCCTGGGCTTTAGGATCCTTGATGTAGATGGTCTTGTTGTCTATCACTTGATTAGGAGCAAAAAGAGCCGATTTTGTTGGATCGTTAACTTGACCACTGATAATTTCTTCTGTGGTTAGGGAATTGGTATAGTCTAGAGTACCAGTTACACTTTTTTCTTTGTCACTAGGAACTTCAGGTGTTTCTTCCTCTTCTGGACGAGTAAAGTGCCAAATACCAATGCCGCCACTAAGCAGCATCAATAAGAATAAGCCTATTAATAGGATACTTCCTGTTTTATTTTGGGGTAGTGGGGGTTGATTTTCCATTTTGATTGCTATAAATTAAGAGTCCAATAATGAAGGCGGCAACTAATCCTAATCCCACTGGTAGAGCCCAGCGTGGAGGAGTTGACTGCGAAGTTGGTGTGTTGGGAAGTGGTTGGTTGCTATTATTACCATTGCCAGTAAATGTATCTGCTAAGTTGGCTCCAGCATTTAGAACACCAGCTGTACCATTCAGGATACCTTCTATATTATTAGACTGCTCCTGTTTATCCTTTTTGTCTTTATCTGCTTTCCCAGCACCTTGGAATAGACCTGTTAATACATTATTCTCGTCCTCGTCCATTTTTTGCTTGTTTGATTAAGAAATAGATTAATGCGAATAGGGTCAAAACAAAGCTGATACCCTGTGTAAATCGGATCAATTTCTCTGCCTTGCAGTAGAAACAATCCTGTTTGTTTACTTCGTCTTTTACGATAGAAGCCGCCGTAATGACTACAGGTGGTTCTGTGTCAGGTTTGGCAGGTAGAGTAACTTTAGGAGGTATTTCTGGCTCTACAGGAGCCTTGGCGGGGGTGTCAGACTGCGGATCGTAATGAGGTGGTTTTTCCACAACTGGATTAATTATTTCTTCAATTGAATTAGGCATTTTGGGTTCTTTTTTGGTAGATGAAAAAGATGATGAGTAGTAGAATCAAGAA
>CAYOJF010000097.1:0-18669 GCA_964404215.1 uncultured Aureispira sp.
CTCTAAGACTTTACTCTACCAAATGATCTTCCAATCTTCGATTCTTTTTGTGCTTGGACAATACCTTTTTGTTAAGGTACCAGTAGGTAGCTGCTGCTGCTCCTACGTCAGCAATAGGAAAAGCAATCCAAACACCTTCGATACCAATTAGTGGGGGCAAAAAGAATAAAATTGGGATCAAAAAGAATCCTTGTTTGGTTAGTGTCAACACCAATGCAGGAATTGTTTTTCCTGTTGCCTGAAAGTAAGCACTCCCTATCAAATTGATTCCAATCAGAGGAGTAGCAGCAAACACATATCGTAATGCGGGGACTGCTGTTTCTATCAAGAATTGATCTTTGGTGAATAAGCCAACAATCTGAGGAGTGAAAATCATAATTAAAGCAAAAGTAATCGTTCCTATGATGGTTGCCCACTGAATAGAAAGTTTGATCAAGGCATTTACCCTATTAACCAATTTTGCCCCATAATTATACCCTAGAATAGGGACAAACCCTTGTGTAATTCCAATCGTTGGGAAATTAGCAAACATAAGCATTCGACTAATAATCCCATAAGTAGCTAGTGCTACTGCCCCTCCAAAAACAAATAAAGTATTATTGAGTAGAATAGACAAAATACTAATTACCCCTTGACGAGCTAAAGTCACTGAACCTATACTCATAATTTCTTTAGTAATTGCCCAATCAATACGAAGGTGCTTCCTATCCACTAAGAGTTGTTCCTGCCTAAAAACAAAAAAATGCACCGTAAAAATAGCACTTGCCACATAAGAAAGAGAGGTAGCCCATGCTGCTCCATCAATTCCCATCCCAAAACCAACAATAAATACAGGATCTAATATCAAATTAATAATCGCAGGTATTAATAGGACAAACATTGCTGCTTTAGGATGCCCTACAGCTCGAATAATATTATTGCTCATAATCGCCCAAGTTAAACAAGGAACTCCCAATAAAACGATATTGTAATACTCCTTAAAAGGAGCCAATAATACCCCACGTCCTCCGAATGCTTGAATAATTTCATCTTGAAAAATAAACCCTAATGCAACAAAACAAACCCCAGTACCTAAATTCAGTAGGATTTGATTCATAAAGGTAAGATTCGCTTTTGCTTCATCCCCTGCTCCAAACGCCCTAGATATCAATGCCGCCCCTCCTATACCAAGTGCCATTCCAACACTAGCAATCAGGTAGACAATAGGCTGCACAACAGCAATAGCTCCTATCGCTTCTGTACTCACCCAACGTCCAACAAATATCGTATCAATAATTCCATAAATAGACATTACTAACATTCCCACTGCAGCAGGAACTGCTTGTTCTATCAATAATTTGGATAATGGCTCTTTGCCAAAAGCATCTTTTTCTGTCATTGCTATAATCTAAATGGTTAGTAATGAAGTCGTTTAAAAGTTAGTTCTCTCCCTGAATAAAAAAAAGTTGCTGATAGAGATACTACCAGTCAACTTTTTCATTGAAGTCATAGATACTGAGCTTCTATATTCTAATTCCCAAACACGCTTTTAGAGCTGCTCTTATTAAGCTATTTCCACTTAATGTTACAGCCAGCACTAGGATATTGTTTTTCACTTACAGGACGTTTTTCAATCAAAGCATCCAAAGCATCCGTTAGATCTGCTCCCGTAACTGCAAGTTCACTCCCAGGTCGAGAAGGACAAAATCGACCTCTGTAAGCCAACTCTAACTTCCCATCAAAAACGTAAAAATCTGGGGTACAGGCCGCATGATAATTATGAGCTACTTCTTGTGTCTCATCATATAGGTAAGGAAAAGGATACCCCACTTCTTCTGCCAATTTTTTCATTTTTTCGGGACTATCCTGTGGATAATTGATAACATCATTGCTACTAATAGCAACAAATGCAATTCCTCTTTCTTGATAGGTTTTGGCTATTTCTACCAGTTTATCATTAATATGAATGACATATGGACAATGATTACAAGAAAAAACAATCACAGTAGCGATTTCGGAATGAATTGATTCCAAACTAACTCCATGCCCACTTATGGTATCAGGCAATATAAAAGATGGTGCTACCGTACCCAGCTCCATCATATTAGATTCTGTCAAAGACATAATTTCACTTTATTAGACGTTACTATGAATAAATTCGTAACAACGGCTATTGATTAAGAATTAAAACGTTAAACAACCAATTTATCTAAAAAGTTGTGCTTGTAAATGTATCATTTTTATCCTAAACTCGTTCACTAGTTTAAAAGTTATTTTTATATTGATCACACGCAATAAAGTGAATCCTAACGAACAAGCAAAACACCCCCAATGGTTCGCTTTATTGAATACATGCTATCTATTCATCAGTAGTTATTTAAAAATGGCCAGAGGGTCGAAAACCATCATAAATACAGCTTCGATATATCGATTACTGGATATCCTCTAAAGTAATAAAAGCCCTTCTATGGACAAAATAGAATACTATAAAGATCGTTTTGAGAGTCGTACAGATGATCAGCTCAAAGATATTATTGCAGGTTCCTCTATGGAGGAACTAGAAATAGAAGCTGTTACCGCAGCATTGCAGTTACTCAAAGAAAGACAACCTCAAACTCCAATCCCAATCCAAGAAATCCCTAAGGCTAACAGACAACAACTAGAAGAGATTATCGCTAATCCTAAAGAGTGGGGGCAAAACGCCGTAGATGTCGCCAAACGCACCTTATTACGTCTAGATCATACACCTATAAAGAATGTTAACCAACTATCTAAATCAACTAAAATATTTATTGGGTTCATCTTACTGTTTGCTATCGCAGGAATTGCTGTAATAATCTATTATTTCTTCTGGATATTATTATTTATATTTGGTGCTATCTTTGGCTCTATATTCGGAGCTTTCTTTTAGTTTTTTTAAAAATTCTATCACTTACAAAATAAGTCCTCTACTTCTTGCAACTTATTAATGAAGTCATTTAAAGTTTCTATTTATGCCTACAAAAGAGATAATTTCAATCTACTCTTCGTTATTTTTTAGCCTATAGCACCACTATGAACTAAAAAAATGCCTTGATTAGATCAAAATTCTTACTTTTTCAGCTACAAACAGACATTTCAAACAACTTCAATTAGTTCTCTTCTAATTAACGACATGATCAAAGTTCAAAATATAATCAAATCCTACCAACAACTACAAGTACTAAAAGGGATTAATCTTCATATCAAAAAAGGAGAAGTAGTTGCTATCGTAGGTAAATCTGGTGCTGGCAAAAGTACTCTACTCCATATACTAGGCACACTGGATAGACCTGATGAAGGAAAGTTATTAATTAATGATACCGATATTACCGCTCTATCTGCCAAACAGTTGGCAGCATTCCGTAATGAGCAAATTGGATTTATCTTTCAATTTCACCATCTCCTCCCCGAGTTCAATGCCATTGAAAATGTATGTATCCCAGCTTATATTCAAAATACTTCTCAGAAAAAAGCCGAAGATAGAGCCAAAGAATTGCTCGCTTACTTAGGGTTAGAGAAGCGATTTAAACACAAACCCTCCGAATTGTCTGGTGGAGAACAACAACGGGTAGCGGTAGCTCGTGCTCTGATGAACGAACCTGCCGTAGTATTGGCAGATGAGCCATCTGGCAACTTAGATTCGGCTACATCTCAGGAACTTCACGAACTCTTTTTTGAACTCCGAGATGAATTTCAGCAAACCTTTGTCATTGTGACACACAACCCCGAATTAGCAGATATGAGTGATCGTACGCTGACGATGCAAGACGGAAATATTATTAGCTAGCCCTACCCTTAATTATTAGATATGGATTTAGACCAATTAGAAGAAGAGCAGGCTTATCTTGCGAAACAAATATATATCCCCCAAGAAGAGATAGACATACATCCTTACTCTATTATTTTTGGAGTAGATATCCAATATGTCGAAGAGACAGCCTATGTAGCAATGGCTGCTTACAGTCACTCTGGGAAACTATTAGAAACCTTTGCCCTAGAAACCGCTACAGGAATGGAATATGTTCCTGGATATTTCTGTTTTCGAGAGGGACCACCTATCTTACGTACCATTCGAAAAATACTAGCCACCCAAAATCTAATCCCAGATTTAATGCTGATAGATGGGCACGGAATTGCCCACCCTAGACGCTTAGGAGTAGCAAGCTATGTTGGGCTACAGACTAATATCCCTACCATTGGTATTGCAAAAAAAGCATTACTGCACTATGAAGGAGACCTTGCTCCTAGTAGAGGAAGTCATCTAGATATCCGTCTAAACAACGAAACGGTAGGAGCTGTACTCCGAACTCAGGACGACATCAAACCTGTTTTTGTATCTCCTGGTTATAAAATATCCTTACAACAATCTATTGACATTACTCTAAACTTTTCCAATCCATATCGTTTAGCAAACCCGATTCGATCCGCTGACCAAGCTGCTCGTGCTTATGCTAAAGGGGAAACAATTGAGGGTGGAATTATTTTGTAAGATATTTATTTATTTTTCAATACAGTTTTTTTTTGAAGCACTATAAAACAACAAATTCGTCCGTTTAGTTTAAAAATACAAGATTTATTTCTACATTAGATAACCTTACACAAAGGAAGTATTCCAACAGAGTACTTCCTTTTTTTGTACCAAAAACAGTTACCTATGAAACTTTTAGCTTTACTTTTTATATTGACACTCCATAGTGTTAGTTTACTTGCCCAAACCCAAACGGTGCGTGGACGTATTTTTGATGCGGCTAGTCAGCAACCACTGATTGGAGTGGTTCTCTTAGTTCAAGAAACCGATATTAATACGATGACCGACGAAAATGGAAATTTCGTCTTAGAAAATGTTCCTGTTGGCCGTCAAATCATACAAACACAATATTTAGGTTATGAAGAATACTTGACCGATAATCTTATTATTTCAAGTACTAAAGAAACATTCCTTGATATCCCATTGACCGAAAGAATAGAAGTAACAGGAGAAGTAGTAGTGACGGCTTCTGGAGGGGCAGATGGTGTTGGGAACAAACCCATCAATGACCTATCTGTAATCAGTACTCGTTCTTTTTCGGTAGAAGAAACCAAACGCTATGCGGCTAGTGTAGATGACCCTGGACGTATGGCAGTAGCTCTACCTGGTGTACAGACAGACCAAGACAATGAAAATGATGTTGTTATTAGAGGAAATTCTGCATTTGGTGTACTCTGGAAATTAGAAGACCTGCAAGTAACTAACCCTAGTCATTTTGCACGTACAGGTTCGACGGGTGGTGGTATTACTGTTTTTAGTGCCTCTGTACTCGGAAATACAGATTTTGCTACAGGTGGTTTTGCTGCTGAATATGGAAATGCTCTATCTGGAGTCTTTGATATGCGTTTTAGAAAAGGTAGTGTTGGAAAAAGGGAATATTCTGCCAAAATTGGATTAGTAGGACTTGGATTTTCAGCAGAAGGCCCTTTCAAAAAAGGACGTAGTTCGTACCTCGTTAACTATCGTTATTCCACTCTAGGTATTCTAAATGCGATGGGGCTATATGTGGTTAGAGAAAACGTTGCTAACAATTTTCAAGATTTATCGTTTAATCTATCTTTTACCTCTAAAGATAATAAGAGTGAATTCAAAGTCTTCGGTGTAGGTGGTTTAAGTGATGAAGTTTGGTCTGTCAAAGATACGAGCGAATGGAGGACGACTTGGGATTATCAATTTGACAACAATGGTTCTAACTTGGGTATATTAGGAGCCTCTTTTCGAAGACTACTAGATGATAAATCTTACCTACGATTGACAGTTGGTACCGTCTTCAATCATATCCGTGAATTTCAATACGAACCTATGATTACGGACTTAAATTTCCGTGACACCTTAGAGGATAAAGATTCCAAAACGCTCCGCAGTCAAATGCACCTGACCTACAGCAACAAAATCAATACTAAATTCAGACTTAAAGCAGGGCTTTCCACTCATTTCATTACCTATTGGTTAGATGTTAGTGAACGTTCTCCATTTGGTTATCGAACTTTCTTGGATGAGCAAGGTACTCACGCAATGATACAAGGGTATGCTTTGGGTAGCTACCGCCCAACCCCAAAATTGACTATTAATTTAGGAGTACATAGTTTATTGATGACACTTAATAACACCTATAGTGTCGAACCCAGATTAGCCCTACAATACAAACCATTCAAAAATACAACATTGACGGCAGCTTATGGTCTACATGGACAAGCACTCCCTATGGGTACCTATCTACTGCGTATTCCAAATGCTAATGGTACAGTTTCTCAACCAAACAAGGATTTAGAAATGATAAAAATGCACCATGCTATTGTTGGACTTCAGCAATCTATTGGAGCTGGATTTCGATTCAATTTAGAGGGCTATTACCAATATGCATTTGATGTGCCAATTGGTGCCGATAGTTTGAGTAGTTTTTCTTATCTCAATCAAAGAGATGGCTATGGACAAGAAGCAATGGTTTCAGAAGGTGTTGGACGTAACTATGGTGTAGATATGACTGTTGAAAAAGCATTTAGTCGTCAGTTCTTTATGCTTGTAACAGGTTCTTTATTTTGGTCTCAATACAAAGCTAAACCTCATACCGAGTGGCAAAGTACACGTACTGATAGACGATGGGGATCTACTATTATGGGTGGTTATGAATTTGCCTTCAAAAACAACGCTAGTTTACAATTAGGTCTTAAGACACGTCTATCAGGTGGTTTACGCTTTACACCAGCAGATATTGCCGCCTCTCAGGCAGCTGGAGTATATGTCGAAGACGCTACTAGTCCATTTTCTGAATCAGCAGATCTCTATTATCGTATTGACACTAGATTTGCCTATCGCAAGAATGGCAAAAAGATATCTTATATTATTGCTTTGGATATACAAAATGTCACTAATAACAGGAATATCCGTAGTCTAGCATTTGATCGTCAAAACAATGAGCTCATATATCGTTACGAATCTGGGCTTTTACCCGTACTAAGTTTCCAAATAGACTTCTAAAGGAAATACTTTCATTTCTAAACATGCTCTTACCTATGAGAACAACACTTTTATATATCTTAATCTTTTCTCTTTTACTATCAGTATTATCCTGTACAGGTGGCGAAGTCTCAGGGGAAATGAGTGGTAAATTTGAGACTAAAGGCTCGTTATCTTACACCGAGACTATCAATGGAAAAGTTACAAAAAAAACAGAAACGAAAAAAAATGATAGTGGAGCTTTTGAAACGGATGTTAACGTTCTTATAGGTGATAGCGATAGTTTGTCCACAACAAATACCACTCCCGCACTAAATACCAAAATCAATTGCACACAATCTCTATCGAATATTAATTTAGAACAACTCAAACAGCGTTTATTGTCACAAACATTGGACAAACAAAGAATTTTAATTGCCAAATTAGCGATCAATGAATGGTGCCTTTCTTCCAATCAAGTACGAGATCTTTTAGCTCTCTTTACGATGGATAAATATCGTTTGGATTTTGCCAAATTTGCTTATGGGCATACCACTGACAGAATCAATTACAATAGAGTTAAAGACGCGTTTTCGATGGATGGATCAAAAAAATTACTTGACAACTACATCAATACCTTGTAACTCAAAGTTGCTTTAGAAAAAAAGAAAGAGCTTTCGTTTAATAAACGAAAGCTCTTTCTACCTTGAGAAGATTAAATCTAATTTTCTTCAAACCGTATCTCTCTAATTAGATAACTTGCTCCTTCTTTTTTGAAATATACATATATTCTATAACTAGAACCATCTGAAGCTTTCATTTTTCCTATACAATAATACGCCCCCTGATCTCTCGCAGCTCCACTATGAACCGTTGAACAGACTTTAGGCTGTTTTCCGCTAAAAAACTGTTGCAATGTACTAATAGCATTACTCTTATTATAAGTTCCATCGTTATCTCCTATAGTAATTTCGACTTCATTACTCAAGTAAGGAGCAACAGAATTTGCATTACCACTCTGTATGGCATCTATAACAGCGGAAAAGTTAGGTTGTCCCCAAAGACCTGTTGCTGTAAAGACAAAAAGTATTAGTAGTGTTTTCATATTTTTGATATATATAGTATATCTGGTATATATACTAAGTGTAGTGTAAAAATAGCCAAAGTAATAGTACTTGTAAGACGCTATTTGTTCTTTAATAAAAATAGTCCTTCTTAATGGCATTTCCTACTTAATAACGTTTTTTTTTATATCTTTGTTGTCTTATAAAATAATATTCAGATAGTATTCTGTAATGAGTTTTGCATAAAAATATACCATTACTTGAATCTATTCTAAACCAAATACTTAGGCAAACAACATGTTTAGCAAAGGAACAAAAGAAAACGGTGCATCAGGCCATACACCTGCTGGTAAAAAAGAAGTTTGTATCATTGCATTCGGAACTAATATTGACGGAAATATTTCTATAGGTGGAGATATGCGATTAGATGGTACTATCACTGGAGATGTTAAATGTAGTGGTCGTGTTGTCATGTCTAGCAATGCTTCTATCAAAGGAAATATAGTTTGTAATTCTTTGGTTTCAGAAGGTAAAGTCGTTGGTAATATTTCGGCTAGTGATAAGGTTCACTTCATGGCTACGGCTCAGGTGAAAGGAAACATTTCTTACAAAGGTATCAAAGTCGATAATGGTGCTATCCTAAACGGTCAATTGACAGCTAATAATGGACGTTCAATGGATAGTGATTCTTAGTATAATCCCTTCTAGTCGTGCACAAAAAGTTGGTTAGACATTTATTACAGCAATTTGCAGGAGTTTTTCCAACTAAAGTGCTTCGGAGAATAACTGGGCAGCGTACACTACTCCCATTCTATCACCTCATCAGTGATACTGCTCCGCCCCATGTCAAGCATTTATATGCCATTAAGAATACCCACCATTTCGTAAAAGACTTGGATTTTCTTTGCCAACACTATACTCCTATTAGTGTTTGTCAAGTACAAGATTTTATCCAACAAGATAAAAAACTCCCCACCAACACTTTCCTATTATCTTTTGATGATGGGTTATCTGAATGCCATGATGTAATTGCTCCTATCTTGAAGCAAAAAGGAATTCCTGCTATTTTTTTTCTTAATAGTGCTTTTGTAGATAATCAAGCATTGATGTTTCGTTACAAAGCATCTCTACTCATAGAACATTTAGAAAATAGACCACAAGACATGACTATTCTAAATACCGTCTTGAAAACACATCATTTTACCCCACAAAATACCCCAAAAACAACCTTATTGCAGGTAAGATGGAAAGACGAACCATTACTCAATGATCTTGCAAGGGCATTAGAAATCGACTTTACTGCTTTTTTGCAAAAACAAAAGCCTTATTTGAGTACCCCTCAAATAGTAGCCATGCAGCAAGATGGATTTGATTTTGGGAGTCACTCCATCAACCATCCTACTTATTTTACACTTCCCTTAGAGCAACAAATAGAACAGACCGTAAAAAGTCAACAATTTCTAGAACAAAAATTCGACTTGAAACAGCGATATTTTGCCTTTCCTTTTACGGATTTTAATGTTTCTAATGATTTTTTTAATACTATTCTATCTACACATCAGTTTGATTTGACATTTGGAGGAGCTGGAATGAAAAAAGAGACCATCAAAGGACAACTACAACGTATAGGACTAGAACAACAAGAAAACTATTCTGCAAGAACAATCATCCATACCGAGTACTGTTATTATATGCTCAAAGCTTTATTGGGTAAAAATACAATTCATAGATAAAAGATGGCAAAAATTAGCATTATTGGCAGCGGTAGAGTTGCTACACAACTTGGTAAAAAACTCTATGCAGTAGGTCATACTATTGTCCAAATCTATAGCCGAAATCTACAAACGGCTCAAGCACTAAGTGTACTCACTGAATCGGTTGCTATCACCAATGTTCAACAACTAGAATCAACTGCTGATATTTATATCGTAGCTATCAAAGATGATGCTATCAAAGATCTGTGTCCTTTTCTAAAAAATATTCAGAACAAAATCATTGCTCATACATCTGGTACTATTCCTAGTACTATTTTTGAAGGCTATATTCAGAATTATGGTGTTTTTTATCCCTTGCAGACTTTCTCAGCTCATAAAGATGCTAATTTTGATACACTTCCCTTTTGTATTCATGCCAATAATATAGCTACTCAGAATACTTTATTTGAACTAGCAAAGACCATTTGTCCTAACGTTTATATCATTGATGACCATCAAAGAGCAAGTTTACATGTAGCAGCCGTTATCGTTAATAACTTTACTAACTATTTATTTGACATGGCTTCACAAATTTGTGAACAAGAAAAGGTTTCTTTTGATATCCTCAAACCTCTGATTAGAGAAACAGTTGCCAAAATTGAAACGAATAGTCCTCGAAGTATACAAACAGGTCCTGCTGCTAGAAAAGACTACCACACCATTGAGAAACATTTGTTTTTTTTAGAAAAAAACCCTACCTATAAAGAAATCTATCAACTAATTAGTAATGCCATTATTCAGTAGATATGCCTAACGAAATTCTTGATCACAATGCATCTTCTAGTACTTTCATTACTGCAGATCGCTGGAAATTTAATAAACGATTAATTTTACTATCACTATTGATTGGAATTCCAAGTACTACTATCACCTATCTCTACACTCCAGATCAGTTCTCTGAAATGATTCATTTATCTAGGTTACAAACAACAGGGATAGTAATTGGTCTAATTTTCATAGCTATTGTATTAATGGCAATCGCTATCATTCGTATAATACGTGATATTCGTCAAAATAAAAAGTCATAACACTACTAATAATGCCCCATCCCACTTCATCTAAAAAAAAGCTATATGGCTTATTCCTAATTCTAGCTATTACTATAACCGTTTTACTATTCTTGTATATCGTTAATTATAGAAGTAGTTTTAGCTCTTTTACTGGAATACCTTATAATGTACTTCCCTTTTTACAATTCGCTTGTTTAGGTTTCGTAGGTTTATTTCTATTCCTTTTTATTCTCAATCTAAAAAAATATGCCAGACCTAGTAGAATACCTACTAGCGACCTCTTAGATGATCTTTATGAAGTTCATAAAGAAGATAGTTCTATTCTTTTATTGTATGGTAAGCGACTTTTTGTTACAAGCTTAGGTTTAGGCACATTGGGTGGAGCAATAATCAAAACAACTACTCCTAGTGGATTTGAAAAAATGATTGGTCTCCCATCTGGTTTTGCAGAATCCCTTGTACTTGGAGGACTAGTCGTTGCGGGGATTTTGTTTGTAATTTCAGCTATCTTGTTCATCAAGTACAAATTATCTAATCGGTAGATTTAATAATCTCGTTTTGACTTACTATCTCTAATCAAACGAATAGCACTCCCCTCTACTTTGAAATATTGTGTTCCAATCTTAAAAGCAGATCCATCTGTTTTCTTATCTAACTCTGCTATATCTTCATGTAGTGTATGTAAAGATCCTTTGGTATATTTTGCTAAATAAATGTAATCTAAATTGATATTTTCTCCTTCTGCTATTCCACAAATAATGATTCTTACAGGCTTATTTAGTGCCATTAATCGAGGAATTAACTTAAAATCTCTCATTCGAGAATAGTTATCGGCTATCAAAATAACCCCTTTGCACTTAGGGAACTTTTTGATTCCATACAAACAAGCTTCCACATCATTTTCTGCTTCTTTACCCCCTCGCCCATTTTCCATGGCTTCAAATGCCATTTCTTCAATATCCTTATACTTGTCGGAACTGACATAATAGGTTCCTCCTGATCTACCTATTGGTCCATCTGGTTTATCGTCGCCATCATTATAAAAAACAAATTTCTCCGTCTCACTCGTCTGTAAATGGGACTGTAGAAACAATAGTGTTTGAGTCAAATAAGGGTGCATTGATCCTGTCACATCTTGTACTACTACATGATCTTCATATTTATCAAAAATCCGATTCATAGCAGTGTATACAACTGTATCTTTAGTCAATGTCTGGAGTACTTTCTCAGGCTCTGGCATTGCTTCCAAATCAGGTACTTCTCTTTCCTTGATTACCATTTCTTTCTCTATCTTTGTGACATACTCCTTAGGCCTTTTTTGTCTTCCTTTTGTCTTAAACTTTTTGCCCTTCTTACGCTTTTTCTTATTTTTAGCCCAATACATTCCTGTCCATACTCGTTTTTTCTTTTCTGTATAAGTCGTATCATAAACCGTCTTTGTAGCAGTAGACTTACTCATCACCTTTTTGATTGCAGCTATTTCTTCATTCAGCTCCAGCGAGCGTGTTTCTGGATCATCTACCCTAAGGTCTCTTACTGTACTAATCACCTCTCCCTCTTTGGTGGTTACATGATGAGGTTTGAGATAAATTACAAATCCATGAAAATAGGTACGGGCATCCTCGTAATCTACTGCACCATTCTGAGCCATCAAATTCCAGCGAATGAGGTTATTATTGAATGTTTCTGGGAAAAAATCCTGTAACATTTCATAACGTTCCTTATTTAATTTTACTTGATCAAAAGTCTCACTCCTTCTAAATACCGTATAGACCAAATCAATCTGTTCTATTAAAGTATCTTTCAAACTCAAAAATAATTCTTTATCCTCCTCTGTAAACAGAAATTTAGAATAATTCATTGGGAGATAGATAATGTATTTACTCTCTCTAGAAATATCATATTTGGAAATAACCTCTTCTTTCATTTTTGACAATAAATCAGGATTAACTACCGCACTATCCATTACTTGTGCAGAAGTATATTCCACATTTAATATCAATAATAAAACACTCCAAATCAAATACTTTTTCATAATAATGTATTTAAGAATACTATACAACACTTAACTGCAATAATCCCCCTATTAGTAACAGTAATAACCATTGTCCCAACTTGAGATAATTATTTTTGAATGAATCTGATACAAATATAACTAATATCCAACTAGCAGCATAAACAAAGAAGCAGATTGCCAACAATTGTATCAAAAACTGATCATGTGGCTCTAGTATTTTTGTAAAATTCAAAAAGGCTAAAGCTACTGTAACCAATAATAAATCAATAGATACCCAATGCCACCCTGCTCGTGCTTGAGTCCATTTTTCTTGTTTTACCAATTCATTTTTCATTGGTTTTATCGTTCCTAAATCTTTATCTCCTTCCCAAGTGTGTACGATAAATGCCACTAAGGTTAATGCATTAGCTATTAATAAAAAAATATTCATGTTTTTACTAGTTTAATTTACCATTGATAATGAACCGTCAAAATCCCTGCACTATCAGTCTTAAATTCTATTCGATTACATGGAGTAACGAATATTCCGCCTTCTTCAAACGAAGAACAATTATCATTTTCAAGTATAATATCAATGACATCTGCTCTCTTCAAATTACTCTCATTGATAAGATTTACAAGTAAATCTAAATCTTGCTTTGTGTCTGTATACCCTTCTCGCTGGTAAGTTAAACTCACCCCTTGATCCAGTATAAGATAAACCATTGTTATAAATAATACTGACGACAAAATAAGTAATGCTACAAAAGCAATTTTCCAATAATTCATGCCAAAATAAGTTAATCAACGAAAAAAAGGCTACCAGTTTCCTGATAGCCTCTTAATATTTCAAAAGTTATTACTTTTATCTCAGTAGAGTGATATCACCTTTGATGACTTCTTTATGTCCATCTTGGAAGATAATCTCTGCGTACCAAACATACATTCCAGAAGGAGCATCTTGTCCTCTAAAGGTACCATCCCATCCATCAATAGCACTATTGATTGGCATATCTGTCCCTTCAAATACTAATTCTCCCCATCTGTCAAAGACACGTAGTACAGCAACTTCTTGTACTTTCGTTCCTCCCTGTATAAAGAATCTATCGTTCACACCATCACCATTTGGAGTAAATCCATTGGCTCCGTTTGCTCTACGAGGTTTCTCTACATCTATCTGTACCGTTTCACTTACTTCACAACCAAAAGCATTGGTAGCTGTAAATTCATAAGTAACTACATCCACAGGGACTGCCGTAATAGCATACATAGAATCATTAACTAATATTCCACCTTCTGTCAAGTTAGTCCATTCGAATACGACTCCAGTAGTATTATTTAACTGTGCTAAAAGATTAACTGTGTCTAAATATTCCACTGTCAAACTTGGTGTAATCGTATCAATAAAGAAGGTATCTGCTGCCATCACTTCTACTAGTGAATCTGCAATACAACCATTCTCATCTCTAACATATACTCTGTAATCTCCTGCTGTCAAGTCAGTAAAGATGTTACCTGATTGCCAGTTAGCATTATCGATACTATATTCTAAGTTTCCAATCACAACTGTTCCACCTGTTCCAGTAGCGGTTAAGGTACCATTAGCATCTCCTGTACAAAGTACTTGTGTACCTACTCCTGTTACTTCTAGTAAGGTTGGTTCTGTTATCGTTATGTTCGTATCAATTTGACAACCTCTGTTATCTGTCACAGTTACGTTATAAGTACCTGCTGCAAGACCTGTTGCTAATGCTGTATTAGTAGCTGTATTAGGTGCCCATTGATAATTATATGCTGGTGTTCCACCTCCTACTGTTGCTAATACTTGAGCAGTTGTATCACCATTACAAGCCAATTGACTTGTTTGTGCGATATCTAAACTCATTGCATTTGGTTCTGTCACTGTATAAGTGAATGTCTCTTGACATAGTAGGTTATTTGTTACAGTCAAGCTATAAGTACCTGCACTTAGGTTACTAATTGGATTTCCAATCAGACCATTGTCCCAAACATAGGTTACAATATTTGCTCCTGTTACATCAATTCCACCATCTGCCAAACCATTACAGCTCACATTTGTAATATTCTCATTCAGTGTAATTTCTGATGAAGAAGTAATTGTTACTACAGTAGTAGCCGTACAAGTATTCAAATCAGTTACTGTTACACTTATTGGACCTGCTGGCAAACCATTAGCAATCTGTGTGTTCTGTCCTGCTGGATCTGACCATACATAAGTATAAGGAGCGGTACCGCCTGCAATACTATTTACAATAGCACGTCCATCGCTACTTCCAAAACAACTTGCTGCTTGCAATTCTGAAGCGGTTACTAAAATACTATTCACCTCACCAACCGTGTCTGTAATCACTAATGGACATCCAACACTATCTGTTACGGTTACGGTATAAATACCTGCTACTAAACTATCTGCTGTTACAGTCATTTGACCATCACTCCACAAGTAAGTATAAGTGCTTCCTGTTCCTCCACTCACAATAGCTGTTAACTGTCCACTACCTTGTCCATTACAAAGTGCTGGTGTACTATTAGTGTATCCTGCCAACCCTATTAATGGTTCTGTCACAGTATAAGTTGTATCACTGGCACAACCATTGACATCCGTTACTGTTACTGTATAGTTTCCTGCTACTAAACCAGTTGCTTGACTTGTTGTTTGCCCATTAGACCAAACAAATCCATAACCAGTTGTTGGAGTTCCTCCTGTAGCGATCGTAGCGATACTGCCTGTCGCAGCACCTTTACATGTTACATTATTGATTGGTGTATTAGAAATCTGAATCCCTGTAGGTGCGACTAGATTAGTCGCTCCAAGAGCTTCACATCCATTAGCATCTGTCACGGTCACAGTCAATAAACCTTCTCCTAAACCTACTGCTGTAGCGGTTGTTTCTCCATTAGTCCACAAGTAGCTGTAGTTAGGTGTTCCACCTACTGCCGTTACTGTAGCTCCTCCATTATTACTGTTATTACAAGTAGGATTCGTCGTATTACTAATACTAACACTAATACTACTTGGCTGAGAAATCGTTACACTCGCTGGTGCAGAGATACAGCCATTAGTATCGGTTGCTACTACACTATAAACACCTACTGCCAAGCCTGTTGCTGTTTGTGTTGTTTGTACTGGAGCAGTCTGCCATACATAAGTATAACCTGCTGTTCCTCCAATCCCTTGTGCAGTCGCTGTTCCTGTAGGTGTTCCTTGACACAAGGCATCTGTCTGATTAGCAACTGTAACACTTACAGCACTACTTGGCTCTGTTATCGTTACACAAACAACATCTGTACAAGCATTATCATCTGTAATGGTTACACAATGTACTCCTGCACTCAAATTAATAGCAGTTGCATTTGTATTTCCATTATCCCAATTGTATAAATAACTAACTAACCCTATTGGGCTACCACCTGTAGCACTTGCTGTTGCGTTGGTTACACCACCTACACAAGCTACATTGGTACTTGCAATACTACCAACTAATACGGTTGGTTCTGTAATGTTAAATACATCTACTCTATCACATCCATTTGCATCTACTACCGTTACACTGTATACCCCTGCTGCAAAACCAGTGGCTGTTTGTGCTGTTTGTGCAGCATCATGTGACCAAACATAACTATATGGAGCGTTGCCTCCTTTAGCATAAGCCGTTGCTGTTCCTGTAGCCGTTCCATTACATAATGCTTCGGTAGTAATCACAGAGTCAATTAATAAAGAATCTGGCTCTGCAATATTAATATTCAATTGTACTTCACAATTATTCCCATCTCTAACAGAGACAATATATGTTCCACCTGCCAAATTGCTAAAGCTATTGATAGAACTAAATACATTACCTGTTTGACCTGGTCCTGTGATTTTGTATTCATATCCATTGACTCCTAATGTTCCTGTTCCTGGTGTTGCATTTGCTAATATTTGACCATTTGCATCTCCATTACACAATATGTCTACTTGCGTGAAAGTAGCCGCCAATGGAATCGGATCATTAATTGTAATGCTTGTATCTGCTGTACAGCCTGCAATATCAGTTACCGTTACATCATACGTTCCTTGTCCTAAGTTACTAATTGATGCTGTATTCAAGCTATTTGGAGACCACTGATAACTGTAATTACCAGAGCCACCCGCTGCAATGACACCTACACTACCATCCAATGCTCCTGGACAAGTTATTGGCGAACCATTGTAGTTTGACAATACTTGTGGTGATAAGATAATAGCAGTTGGTTCATTGATCAAACCACTAGAAGTAGTTGTACATCCATTAGCATCTGTTACAGTGACAATGTATTGTCCTGCACCAATTCCTGTTGCTAAGGCCGTTGTTTGACCGTTTGTCCAAACATAAGTGTAATTTGGTGTTGCTCCTTGAGCATCTACTTCTATACTTCCATCAGTATCTCCATTACAAGTTGGATCTGCTTGATTGATGATAGATGCGGTCAGTGGTGTCAGTGGTTGACCTACATTTACATTAGCTGTTACTGTACATCCTATTAGATCCGTAATGGTTACTAGATAATTGCCAGCACTTAATCCTGTTGCAATACTTCCTACTTGGTTGTTTGCTGTAACTCCCCACTGATAAGTATAAGGAGAATTACCATTAACAGAAGAAACTACTACTTGTCCATCATTTCCACCATTACAAGAGACAGAATCAACTGTAAATGTTGGTGTTATTCTCAATGGCTCAGTTACAGTAGCATTATCACTAATCCTACATCCATTAGCATCTGTTACAGTGACAACATAGTTACCTGCTACTAAAGCCGTCGCATTCGCATTGGTCTGACCATTATCCCATAGATAATTATATGGCTGTGTACCGCCTGTCAGATTCACTGTCAATTCTCCATCTGCATAACCATTACAGACTAAGTTCTGTACTACAAAAGTAACATTTCCTAAAGCTGCTGGCTCTGTCACAGTGATACAAGTATTAACAGGACAACTATTTGCATCACTTGCTGTCACACAATACACCCCTGCTACTAATCCTGTTGCTGTTGCATTCGTCTGACCATTATCCCATAGGTAAGTAAATCCTCCTACACCTCCGCTGGCATTAATAGTTGCCGTTCCATTACTTCCTCCATTACAACTTATCATTGTATTAGCTGTCGTAAATACAACTTGACTTGGTTCGGTTATGGTATAACTTTCTGTAATTGAACAATTATTACCATCAATCACTGTCACAGTATAAACACCCGCACTCAATCCTGTATTGACGTTAGTTGTTACTGCTCCTGTTCCCCAATCGTAACGGTAAGGTGTTGTTCCACCAGAAGGAGTAGCGGTTCCAGTCCCGTCAGATCCTCCATTACAATTAACTGGCGTTGTTGCCAATGTTGTTGTTAATAATGTTGGTTCTGTTATTGTTACAGTTGCTACATCTCTACATAAATTACCATCACTAACCGTTACATTATATGTACCTGCAGTCAAAGCTGTTGCGGTAATTGTATTCTGTACTGGTACGGTACTCCATACATAAGTAAATGTGCCATCTCCTCCTGTTGCTGTCACTGTTGCAGCTCCATCATTTCCACCATTACAAGTTACGGTAGTACTTGATGCAATACTTGCTACTACTACTGCTGGTTCTGTTATCGTCACACTGGTTACATCTGTACATAAGTTACCGTCACTAACTGTCACATCATATACACCTGCTACTAAGCCTGTTGCTGCTCTGGTATTTTGTACAGGGACCGTATTCCACGAATAAGTATATGTACCATCTCCTCCTATTCCAAGTGCTCTAGCAATTCCATTATTGTCACCATTACATCTTACCATTACGGTTGAAGCAATTGTGGCTGTTACGGCACTTGGTTCTGTTATCGT
>CAYOJF010000098.1:0-18446 GCA_964404215.1 uncultured Aureispira sp.
AATTAACAAAAAAATCTTACTCATTTTGCCACAAACGGACTTTTTAAACAACTTCTCTGTAAAATTTCTTTAGAGCATGTCTAAAGTTGTTCTTAAAAATACAAATCCTGACAATTATACGAAGATAACTATCAGGATTTGCAGCAGTATTCATTTATTACTATAGTACTTGTTTATTACAACAAGATATCTACATCATTGTAATCTTCTTTATACTTCCAATCCAAATCATCTCCCATGAATTCGTTTAGGGCAATGATACTTGGGTTAGGTAAACGCTCATAAAACTTAGAGATTTCAATCTGCTCTTTGTTCTCATGGATTTCCTCTAGTGTATCCGTAGTAGAAGCAAACTCATCTAACTTGGCATTCAATTCTTTTTTCAAATCAACAGAAATTTGATTAGAACGCTTCGATATAATAACCAAAGATTCATAAATATTTCCATCTCCTTTTGATGCAATTTGATCTAAATTACGAGCAACAATATATGGATCCATACCTTGTGCTCTTTGCTTGATTTCGTTTTTTCTATTATAACTCATTTCTAATCTTTTTAATTTTGCCTGTAGCAACAGAATTAATACTCTCTATTTCTTTTTTATACTTACTTTCTGGGTATCTTTTTTGGAACTGCTCTATATAATTAATCGTTTCTTGATAACGCTCAATTTGTTTAGCTAGTATACTTTCTTGTGCATATCGGAAAGAAGATTTGATGATCATCTGACGGATATACTCTGCTTGTCTACTGTCTGGATAAGAAACCAAAAGCGAAGTAAAAACATGTTTAGCCGCTTTATAGTGTTTGCGATGAAAATACCCCTTAGCAGATTCTAAATCTTTCTTCTCAAGCTTTGCTCTCAAGTCATCAATCAATTCATTACAAGAATCCACCTTACTACTATTAGGGTAAGTATTGACAAAAGTCTGTAATCCCTCTACCGCATTCTTGGTATCTTCCTGTGTTAGACGGTGATTAGGTGATAATCGGTAAAATGCATCCGCACTCATATACAGTGCCTCTTCTGCATATTCTCCATAAGGAAAAGTACTAGAAAATTGCTTGAAATAATAAGAGGCAAATGTATAGTTTTGCAAATTGTAATGCGTGTAAGCATAGTAAAAATAAACTTTCTCCGCATCCTTGGTTCCTCTTACGTTACCAATCAAATCTTCCAGTAAATATTGAGCTTTTTGATATTCTTTTTTAGCATAGAACTCAAAAGCTTTTTTCTTTTTTAAGTCTACATCTGTAGACATTCTTAAGGTTTCAAAAGAGTTGTTACAACTCATCATTGATACTATGAATACCATCAGTATTCCCAGAAATGTATTCTTTTGTTTTAGCATAGCTGCAAATATACGTTTTTTTTACTAGATTTCAATTATCTCTATTGGACATTATCATTGTTTTTTTCTCTCAGTATGTTTAACGTAGTTTTTAGCGAAAAAGGTTGGTTTTTTCCATCTCAGAAGGAACTTTCACTCCCCAAACTGAGTTTTAGGATTGAAATCACCTGCAAATTTATTTTGATAAATTACACAAAGCACTTATATTGTGCCTTATAGAGGGGAATTAGCTCAGTTGGCTAGAGCGTTTGACTGGCAGTCAAAAGGTCAGCGGTTCGATTCCGCTATTCTCCACTAAGTATATAATATAAGGAAGAAACTCACGATGAGTCTCTTCCTTTTTCTTTTTTCCCTTACTTAGGGTATTGAATATATAAGCCCTTAAACCCTGTCGTTGTCCACTTCCCCGTTTTTTGACTAAAGTGATATACCATTTTGGTCGTCAGAATCATAATACCTCCATTATAGTCCAATATTTTATTTACTAGACCTGTAAGAGGAGTCGAAACCCATTGCTTCCCATCAAACCCATAAGCCTCTTTGGTTGTTAATACTCCTATAGTTCCTCTTGTTCCAATTATATCTACTTCTAAACCTGTTGTTGCAATAGTATGCCATTTTTTGCCATCAAAAGCGTATGCTTCTTTTGTGCTCATCACGCCTAAGGTTCCTTCACTACCAATCATCTTCACTCCTAATCCTGTAATTGGAACCGAAACCCATTCTTGACCATCAAATCCATAAGCTTCCTTTGTCGTCAAAAACCCCATTCCCATCATGCTATCTTGCTCTATAGAACTCACCACAGGAGCTTTTCCACTATTCCCATTCGTTTGGGCTCTAGTAACATTACTACACAAGAAAATAATCCCAATCAAAATTAAAAACTGACGCATATTTTTTTATTTTAAACCTATTATTAAATGTTTTCCTGTTCGCCACTCTCCAAAAATCAAGCCTAGCTAAACAACTAGACTATTAGATTTTCACAGGGAGTATAGTAGAGATTATTACCTGAAAGTTATGAATAAAATAATAAAAATAATAGTTCCTATTTTCTTACTGATATTTATGGTCTGGTATTACTTCGCAGGAAGGACAAAAGTGTCTGGGGAAGTTTTTTTCAGTGAAGTCGTTTATGAAGAGAAAGGAATTTATTACCGACTATCTGCTCCCAATACAAAACGTACTTATACTGGCATCTCAAAATGTTATTATCATTCCAATGGAAATATAAAGGGAGTTATGTCTATCAAAAATGGCTTACCAGATGGAAAATGGATTTACTACAATAGAGATGGCACCCTAAAGTACACCCTCACTTTTGAAGCGGGACACCTAATAGAAAGAAATAACCATATCAATTGGAAACAAGAAATAACTATGTCTGAATAAATATTCACGCAGTCAAAAAGTCTATTTCTTATTAGAAGTTGTTAATGTTTGTAGCTAAACTAGGTCAATAAAAAAAGAACGGGAAATTAATTTCCCCGTTCTTTTTCATTGACTACGCCAAACTGTTCTCCTTCTGTTGTTATCAAATCTCGATAATTGACTCGAAGGGTATCATTGCTATTGTAACTGCCGTATTCAAAACTAGGATTGAGATCGAAGTGTTGGTAGGTCAATATATGTATGTTTTCAATAATAATCGGGGTATAACCTCTTTGACTAACCAACAGTTTATATTTACCTGCCTGTATCTCAGAAAAATGATACCCACCTCTACGATTCGTTTGTATCTGTTCTACTACCGCTCCATCTTTCAATAACGCAACAGTCGCATAAGGAACAGGATCTCCAGAATCTTCGCTAGACACCAAACCAGCAATACTGGCCGTTCCTTGTCCTATTGCAAAATAAGGTAAAACAAGTATAATAATTATGATGAGTTGTTTTAGTAACATGACATTATCTGTTGAATAAAAATTAAAACCCTATTCACAAGTTAAGGAAAAGTATACCAACTCATAGATTATTCTATATTATTTTGCATATCAGTACTACACCCAAATAAAATAAGGTGCAAAATATCATCAACCTCATTTCTGCATCTCCTTATTCTACAGGTATGCTAATCGTTATTTCAACCTCATTTCCCATTTTACTTTGCCCAAATTGAGTAGGATCAATTTTAAAGGCTCCTTCAAATACTGCCTGATTTTTGCGTTGTTTGAATGTAAAAGGAATTTTTACTTCTTGAATCTCTCCTGTCATGGTCAAATCTCCTATGACTTCATACCCTTTTATTTTTTTCTTAATTGAAGTAGATTCAAAATCAATGGTAGGATATTCCTTAACATTGAAATACTGTGTTCCTTTCGCATGACCATTTTTCAACCCATTTCCAGTTTTAATACTATTGACATCTACACTTACTTTGAAGCTAGATTTAGCAGGTCTCCTTTTGTCAAAGTCAATATTACCAGTCACTTTTCCAAAAACACCTTTCGCTTTAGGAGCTTCAAATCGGACGATACTATCTTCTTGATTGATTTGCCACACCATTTCTTCATAAATACTATAGGCTGATCCTGATAATAAAAGTACAAGCAAGAAAGGAAATAAAATTGTTTTCATTTTTCTATTTTTTTCAATAAAGTTATTTGTGAGTTGTTTATAAAATCCTGGTAAAAGAATTTTCAAACAACTTCTCTATGTATAATTCCGTATTAAAAACAGTAAACTACTATAAATGTTGTTGATTTAAGTAGCTCTATTCTAAACTAATATATATAGTATAATGGCAAAATAATGTAAAACACTACCTCCAATTACAAATAAATGCCAAATAACATGTGCAAAAGGGACCTTCTTGTCTATGATGAAAAATACTAATCCTACAATATAACTAACTCCACCTAGTTTAATCAAATTAAGCCCTGCTGTACCAATATTCGTTTCTATAGCAGTGGTATGTAACGCACCTACGAAACTCATTACCAGATACAACCAAACAGAATATTTATCAAATTCATCTTTATAAAAAATCTTAATCAAAATCCCTATTGCTGTTACAATCCACTCTAACCAAAAATAGTACCAGCCTTCAGCCCCACCAACTGCCAACAACAAGATAGGAGTATGCGTGCCTGCTATTAGTAGAAATATACAGGAATGATCTATAATGCCTAATTTTCGTTTAAGTTGCATATCTCCCAATACCGAATGGTAAATGGTAGAAGAAAAGTAAACAGCAATCAGACTAAGTCCAAAAAATACAGCACTCATCAATGCCCAATCTTTGGGACTGGCCATGCCATATATCACTAAAAATACAAACCCAATTAGAGAGGCTATTGCTCCCACACCATGCGAAAGTACATTGTACCACTCCTCTAGCCACATTCTGTGTCTAGCTCCAGTGGCACTATTCATCATCATTGTCATATCTATTCCAAATTCATATCAACCTAAAAAAGCTGCAAATCAAACGACTTGCAGCTTTTGTTCTAGTTTATTTTCTGTCGTCCTTTGTCTTTACTTCGACACAGGAACATATAATTGTCCTTTTTCGATAGTACGTCCTATTACTATTTTCTGTACCTCTGATGTCCCCTCATATATCTGCGTAATTTTAGCATCACGCATCAATCTTTCTACATGATATTCTTTCACAAAACCATATCCTCCATGTACTTGTACTGCTTCTACAGTGGTACGCATCGCTACGTCAGAAGCATACAATTTAGCTTGAGAACCTGCTAATGCATAATCCATCCCTTGATCTTTAAGCCAAGCAGAACGATATACCAACATCTTAGAAGCTTCTATCTCTGTTGCCATCAAAGCTAGTTTGAAACTAACTCCTTGATGTTGAATAATAGGCTTACCAAAGGCACTTCTTTCTTTAGCATAAGCAGATGCCAACTCATAAGCACCACCTGCAATACCTAGTGCTTGTGCAGCAATTCCGATACGCCCACCGCCTAATGTTTTCATAGCAAATTTGAAACCAAATCCATCTTCACCGATACGATTTTCTTTAGGAACTTTCACATCATTATATAAGATGGTGTGTGTATCCGAAGAACGGATTCCTAATTTATCCTCTTTAGCAGAAACTTCTACACCATCCCAGTCTGTTTCTACGATAAATACATTAATACCTCTGTGTCCTTTATCTACATCTGTCTGAGCTACTACCAAATGTACTCTAGAAGAGCCACCATTAGTAATCCAGTTTTTAGTTCCATTTAGTATATAATGATCTCCTTTGTCTATAGCTGTTGTACGTTGAGAAGTTGCGTCTGATCCCGCCTCTGGCTCTGAAAGACAGAAAGCTCCAATCCATTCTCCTGTCGCTAGTTTAGTCAGATACTTTTGCTTCTGCTCTTCTGTTCCATAGGTTTCAATTCCCCAACACACCAATGAGTTATTAACTGACATAGCTACCGAACAAGAATTATCTACTTTAGAGATCTCTTCCATAGCCAATACATAAGATAAAGTATCCATACCGCCTCCGCCGTATTTCTCGTCCACCATCATTCCCAGAAATCCTAACTCTCCCATTGCTTTGAGTTGTTCGGTAGGGTGAATCATTTTTGAATCGCGTTCGATGACACCAGGCAACAATTCCTTTTGTGCAAAATCACGTGCTGCTGCTTGTACTGCTAAGTGTTCTTCTGAAAGTTGGAAGTTCATTGTATTGTATTTTTATATGAAAGTTATAATCTATTTCTATGCATAATCCACAATATTTCATGAGAAACATTATCTATTAGACAAGTTGTTTGTCCTCTTGTTTATGGATTCAGCTACTTTTTGTGTCACAAATATAACAAAAGAATTTTGAATTTTAATGTCATAAGAATACCCTACTAAATGGATATTAGGAAAGCTCCATATTCGGAAGCAAAAAGTCAATTTGAATAGCCTCGTCTACCTCTAACCCAAATAAGGTGGCGGCCTGTCCCATGTTAACTGCCAATTCCATTAATCCAGCAGAATTGAACAAGCATAACACTTCTCCAACAGGCACATCGGCATAATTCTTACTTATACGAGTAATAGGGTCATATCGTTTGAAATAAAGTTCAAAAGGTCGCTTCTGTCCTATTCGGTTAAAAAGATTAGTATCTATATTCAATACCACATTCTTGTAGTTATCGATATGAATTACAGAACCTCGTATCTGATCCTTCCCCGTAATTGGCTGCAAGGTCAAACGTTCTAACATTTCTTCTGTCTGTTCCCCTATTTCGCTAGGTGATTTACCATCTAAAAGATGCCCTACTACTTCTGCAAAAACATCTCGAACTCCAAATACCTGACCACTTGCCCCATGATACAATTCATACATTTTGGTTGGTTTTTTCTTAAATATCAAAGAAAAAATACCATTGTCTGGTCCTATAAAATAGTGCCCATCATATTCTACGAGCAAAAAACGAGGGCGAGATTGATAAAAATTGTGTACAGAAATAAGATGAATCGTCCCTTTTGGAAAACTGTGATAAGCATTTTTGAGGATATAAGAAGCCTCCACAATATTATGATTTTCAATATTATGTGTAATGTCTGCAAAGACAACAGGTTTCTGATGTGATAAAATACTACCCTTGATGACGCCTACAAAGTAGTCTTGCCATCCAAAATCAGTAGTAAGTGTTACAATCTTCATAAAATAGGACTAAGAGCGAATTTAGCGGGGCAAAATACGCTATTTTTCGAGACGATAAAAAATAACGGTATACTATTTTTCAGGAAGCAGTCGAAAATAATTTTCGTCCCCCATACTTCCAATAGCATCAGGAACAGTAATTATATTCCATTCGTTCCCTTAGAGCTTGTTGGGAGTTTTCATGATTGAGCGAAAACGAACATATTTTGTGCTGATTGAGGCGAAAAACGTAGATATAGTGACGCTACATCGAGGCTTTTTAACAAAAATCAGGGCAAAATATGCTGTTTACAGCCGATTGAGGAAATCCCCAACAAGCTCTTATTCTTCTTCGCCTAATAAATCAGGGCGTAACCTTTTGGTACGTTCATACGCCTGTTCATCTCGCCAATCTTCAATTTTTTTCTGATGCCCTGACAACAACACTTCCGGAATACCGTGTCCTTTGTAATCTGCTGGACGAGTATAAATAGGTGGTGCAAGCAAATCATCCTGAAAAGAATCAAATAAGGCAGATGATTCGTTATTCAACACACCTGGCAACAATCGTCCTATGGCATCTACCAAAACCGCAGCACCAAGTTCCCCTCCAGACAAAACAAAATCTCCTATAGAAATTTCCCTAGTAATATACAGGTCTCTTACACGTTGATCAACCCCTTTGTAATGTCCACAAAGAATAATAAGATTTTCCTTTAGAGATAGCTCATTGCAGTGTCGCTGCTTGAGCGTGATACCATCTGGAGTCATATAAATCACTTCATCATAATCTCGTTCAGATTGTAGCTTTTCGATAATCGTAGCAATAGGCTCTACCATCATCACCATCCCTGCACCACCTCCAAACTGATAGTCATCAATTTGACGGTGTTTCCCAATACCATATTGATGCAAATCATGTAAAACAACCTCTAACAATCCCTTGTCATTAGCTCGTTGCATGATGGAGTGGGCAAATGGACTTTCCAACAATTGTGGAACCGCAGATATAATATCTATTCTCATTATGATTTTATTTTGAACCAAAAGTAGCTAAAACAGTGTTATTTTGATAGCAATCCATCAGGAAGTTGTCTTCTATGAGACAAATCAAGTACTTTTGGAGATTAAATAAAGACTATTACGGTACGATTTTGTTCGTAATAATGTCTAATAACATCAAAAAATATAAATATTATGTTGTGGAGTTTAATTGTAGGTGGTGTCATTGGTTGGTTAGCTGGGCTAATCATGAAAGGTGGAGGTTCTGGTATTATCATGAATATTATTATTGGACTGGTAGGCTCTGCTCTCGGCGGATTCCTTTTTCAGGCATCAGGTATTCAAATGGCTACTGGAGGTCTAGGTTATATTATTCAAGGAGTAATTGGTTCTATTGTTTTGATATTAATCGCTCGCATGCTAGGTAAGTAATTTTTTCACAATTTTTTTTATGGAAATTCAAATTTGCTCTGACTTACACTTAGAGTTTGCCAATAATAGAGACTGGCTAAAAAAGCACCCTTTGACACCTAAAGCTGAAATTTTAGTCATAGCTGGAGATACTTACTATCTGAACAAAGACTATACTAAATTAGATTTCATCCAACAGGTTTCTAATGATTTCGACCAGGTATATCTTATACCTGGCAATCATGAGTATTATGATGGTTTTGATGCCGTATCAGCATTAACTGAAATGAAAAAAGAAATACTGCCCAATGTAGCAATGATTAATAACAGTATTGTTGAGTATGGTGATATTCAATTGATTTTTTCTACTATGTGGTCTACTATACACCAAAATGTTTTAGCGATAAAAAGGGGGATGATGGATTTTCATAAAATTAAAATGAATAACAAACCACTTTCTATTACCCAGTTTAACCAACTCCACCAAGCAGCCTTCCAGTTTATTCACAAAGCTGTCAAAACAACTAGTACTAAAAAAATCATCATTACTCATCATTTACCTAGTCTAGCATGCAATGCTCCACAATTCAAAGGAAGTCTATTGAACGATGCTTTTTGTGTGGACAAAACTGACTTTATATTGAATAATCAGATAGATTATTGGATTTATGGGCATAGCCATAGAAACCTAGATGACTTTTCTATTAGTAATACCCAAATGGTTACCAATCAATTTGGCTATGTTGGATCAAATGAGCAGCATACATTTGATTACTCTAAAGTAATAGAGATATAGATTTATCTCATGAATAATGCTCTATAAATGGTTATGACTATTATTACAGACCAATAAATAACATAGAATATTGTATTTAAATCATCCACCTATAATTGCAACCACACTTACCAAGAATAAAAAATCCTCTTATCACTTGTGAAAGTGATAAGAGGATTTTTTTTAAGCAATTCTAAAAATCAATTTACACCCCTAGTATCTTTGCATCTACAAAAAACTTTGTATAAATATCGAAAGTATGATCTTGTTGAATTACTTCATCTACAGTTGCTTCTACACGAAGTGAAAAAGCTGCTTTTTTGATATACTCCTGAGCATCTACTCTAGAAACATCTAACGTCAATGTATTTCCTGTGCTAGTTGGAACAGGATCTTTAGTTGCTAATTCTTTCTCTGGCAATCCATCTGCATTAATATAAATGGTAATGTCATTCAAGAAAGAAAAATCTTCCCCTGTTGGGGACTTTAGCGTCAATGTGACCTCGTCCAAATAGATTTCTTCTATTAAGTCTTTTCGAGTGTCATTGACAGCGAATTCTTGTTCTGAATTGGTAGTACGATCAGGGGTACTCAATACAATAGGAATATTAAGCCCTGCTGTACCAGGTATAGTTGCTTCTGTTGTATAATCTAATTTAAATTGAGTTAATTTATCAATCTGGTCACAAGAACCAAATAATATAGCCACTAAGGCTACTAATAGGATACTTCTCATTTTTTTATGTTTAATTTAAGTAATGTTTCAAGAGGTTACTACAACCAAACTACCATAATGTTGTCAAGTTGTTTATCATTTAATTAATGCACACACCTAGACTTATATTACCACCTTTCTGAAAATAAATAATAGCAAATCTTTACTTTTCATAGAACAAGTATTCAATATACACACCAAAATAGTTTCTTTATGCATCTTCTTTAGTAGAGGTATCTCATTTTTTTGAACAACCTCATGGATAAGCATCAGAGTATGATTATCTTCCACCATTATTCAACCAATACCACCAAATCAAATGACTAACACCACTAAATCATTATTTTTCTTGCTATTTGGCTTTACACTCCTGCTTAGTTCTTGCAAGGACAGCAATTATCACGGAGAAAACTACATTGGATATAACTCCATGGACCAATTGGTATCAGAAGTTATAGGAGCTATCAAGAAACAGGATGATGAGCGACTCCTTATTTTACTGGATAATCAAGAATTAACGCTAGATGCTCTATTTGCCTCTAATAGCGATGACGCTAATGCTCTAAAAATGAGACTACAAACTAAACAAGGTCAACAACAACTAGAAAAAGAGAAATTAGCTCAAAAAATAAAAATTCAAACCTTCCTAACAACTGGCATTACCAAACAAATTACCACGCCACTAAATGAACTCCGAATGACGGGGTTTGAGGTACTGCAAAATAAACCCTATGCAGAAGGTTCTAATGCTTTGCATCAAAAATATAATATTGTCCTTGATAATGGTCAAGGGAGTTATTTCTACTACAAAATTGGTGTGGTACAATGGGAAAAAAAATTCCATTTGATTGAAGCTGATGCTCATGTAGAAAAACAATAAACGACTCTATTCCAATCTAGTTTTATCTTTCCAATCGAAGTTGTTTAAAAAGTCCATTTGTGGATAAATGAGTAAGATTTTTTTGTTAATTGAGTTAAAAATTTGACTAATAGCCTTAGCTATTCGGCTAATTTTTAACGACAAGTAACAGAAAAAGATATTTCATTTAGATAGGAAGAGACTTTTCAAACAACTTCATTCATTCAAATCAATAACTATGCATTTATTACTCAAAAAAATAGGGCATATCACGTTTCTACTCTTACTATTTGTAGGTCAGATTCAGTGCCAGAAGCCTAACCAACAATCCATGAATGACTACAAGGAAGAATGGGCCGCCATTCAAAAATTTGAATATGAGAATCTCCCAAAATCGGCACTAAAAGAAGCTCAAAAACTCTACGAAAAAATAGTAGGTGACAAAACAAACCCCGCCCAATCTGCCCAGCAAATAAAAGCCTTGCTCTATATCAATAAATACAAAGCACGTTTAGAAGAAGATGGTCTCGTTAAAGCATTAGGGCGTTTTACACTAGAAATAGACAAAGCGAAACAGCCTGCCAAATCTATTTTGCAGTCTATGGTAGCTGAAATGTACACACAGTATTTATCTAACTATTTGTACAAATTTAGAGATCGTACTGCGGTAGAAGATTATACCCTGACTGATATTCGTACTTGGGATATTCCACGAATCACCCAACAAGCTTATGATCTATATCAAGCTAGTATTTCAGATCCTTCTACCCAAAAAGTATCCTTAGCAGACTTTGAAGCAATGACGCTAAGTACCAATAATACGAAAGAATTACGACCAACTGTTTATGATTTATTAGCACATAGAGCATTAGATTTCTTTAGTACAGAACAGTATTACTTGACCAAACCTGCTTACAAATTTTATTTGGATAGTGAACTAGATTTTGCTCCTATCAATACTTTTGTGGATAGAGAATTAGTGGCAAAAGATAGCCTTTCTGGTGCTTTCCAAACGCTTCAAGTTTTCCAAAAGCTGCTGCGTTTCCATCAGAAGAGTGGCAATACTGCTGCACTCAACTATAGCAATCTTCGCCGTATTGACTTCGTCTATCAAAAATCAATACTCCCTACTAAAAAAGAAATCTACTTAAGCACGCTTCAGCGTCTAGCAGAAGAAAATAAAGACAATGATTTTTCGGCAGAAGTCAATCATAAGATTGCTCAATACTACTATACATTGGGACGAACCTATAATCCTCCAACGAACACTACTCATCAATTCAAACTAAAAGAGGCTTTAGAGCTTTGCCAACAAACCATAAAAGCGTATCCAAATTCTTATGGTGCCAATCATTGCCAGATATTGATTAATAATATTAATAATAAAAGTTACACCATTACTACAGAATCTATCAACCCCATCAATAAAGATATCCTGGGTTTGATTTCTTACAAGAATGTTGAAAAATTATACTTCAAGGCGGTCCCGATTACTAAATCACAAATGGAGGCTTACAGCCGTAAATACCAAGACAAGAAAAAAATAAACTATCTCAATAGCATCTCTGCCGATGCTACATGGGAAGTCAAGCTAAATTTGCTCGGCGACTTCCAAACCAATAAAGTAGAATTTGCTATCCCTAAACTAAAGGGTGGATCTTACTTCATTATGGCTTCTGCCGACCCTAAGTTTAGTACCAACAACAATCTAGTACTGAATACCTATATTCAGGTTTCTAACCTAAGTGCTAGTAACCGCTCTGTAGATGGGCAAACTGAATATTATATTACTGATCGCAATACAGGAATGCCATTAAAAGGAGTAAAGGTTGACTTTTTTAGCAATCACTACAATCGACTCCTTAGCAAATATGAAAAAATTAAACGCTACACCCTCTATTCTGACAAAAATGGCTTCGTAAAAAGCAAACCCTATGTCTATGATGCCGATGATTATTATCGTAATCGTTTTTCTATTGAGCTTACCCATCAAAAAGATAAACTTGCTCTAGGCAATGAATACTGGAATTCAACTGCTGCACAACCTCATATCAATACTATTACACACTTTTTCTTGGATAGAGCCATCTATCGCCCAGGGCAGACCATCTACTTTAAAGGAATTGTATTGGAGCAAGCTAGTGATGGCAAAAACCCTAATTTGGTCAAGAATAGCACACATGACATTATTTTTTACGATGCCAATAGACAAAAAGTAGCGGAGATAGCGGTTAAAACAAATGAATATGGTTCATTCAATGGTTCTTTTACCGCTCCTAGTAGTGGTTTATTAGGTCAAATGTATATTACAGATGAGGTAACAGGAAATTCTAAATACTTACGTGTAGAAGAATACAAGCGACCAAAATTTGAAGTAAAACCTACTCCACTCAAAGTATCCTACAAAATCAATGACAGTGTTACCGTTAAAGGAATAGCTAAAGCTTATGCAGGTAATAATATTGATGGTGCCAAAGTCAATTATCGTGTCGTGCGAGAGGTTCGTTTCCCTTACTGGAACTGGCGTTGGGGATGGCACAACTCCTATAGCAACAATTCACAGGAAATTACCTTTGGAGAGACAACAACGAATGAAAAAGGAGAATACAGTATTACCTTTCAGGCAATTCCTGATAAGTCAATTCCTGCTGACAAAAACCCTGAATTCAACTACACTGTTTATGTAGATGTCATTGACATAACAGGCGAAACGCATAGTGCCACCAGTAGCGTAAGAGTAGGTTATATTGCCTTGGATGCAGATATTGTAGTCCCTAGCAATGTAGATAAAAACGAAGTAACCAATTTTAAGCTGGTTACTCAAAACTTAAACTATCAGTTTGAGGCCGCTAAGGGTAATATTATCATAGAAAAACTACAACCCCCTACACAAGTGTTTGCCACTCGTTTGTGGGAGAAACCAAATGTAATTAATGGGACAAAAAAAGCATTCAAACAAAAATTTCCACAATATGCCTACAAGGATGAAGACCAACCAGAAACATGGACGGTAGTGAAAAAGGTTTTGGATGGCTCTTTTGATACCAAAGAAAGTAAAGAACTCCTACTCAAAGACATTAAAAATTGGGAGCAAGGTCAGTACAGAATCACAATGAAAACTGCTGACAAATTTGGTAAATCGACCACGGTCAGCAAACTGTTTGTGGTATTTGATGCCAATGCAAAGACCACTCCTATCAATCAAAATCTATTTCTTGCCCAGCAGAGCTATTCAGCAGCAGAACCAGGCAGTACCATTTCTGTTGACTTGGGAAGTTATGACAAGCAGGCTTATATTCTCTATGAAATAGAACATGAAGGAAAAATCACCTTCTCCAAATGGCTACAGCCTAGGGGTAGAAAAAATATGCCTATCAAAATAGAAGAAAAACACCGTGGTGGACTGCATTTTCATGTTACTACAGTGCTTAACGGTCGTTTTTATTCCAAAACAGGTAATATCACCGTCCCTTGGACCAACAAACAACTCACCATTGCCTACGAAACATTCAGAGATAAACTCAAACCTGGACAAGAGGAAGAGTGGAAACTAAAGATATCAGGTCCTAATGGAGAAAAGGTAGCTGCTGAGTTTTTGGCGGGGATGTATGATGCTTCTTTAGATGCTTTTGCGAGCAATTACTGGGGATTTGACTTATACCCTTCTAGCTATAGTAGATTAAAATTAAGTGCCAATCGTTACTTCACCAGTAGTTCAGCTAGTGCGTTTAGCTTTAGTTGGAATGTTAATAGACATAATCCTATTTACCGCCGTTTTGCCAAACTACACTGGCATGGTTTCTCTATGTATGAATACAATAACTATGAACTCCAAGTAACTTCTGCAAGTAGAACTTATTCCGATAGTAGTCCACCACCACCTGCACCTGCTCCCAAGGGAAGACGTAAATCTAAAAAACTGGAATCAAAAACACTAAGTTCAGAAGATATATCAAATTTGGCAGTAAGAGATGTAAGTTCTATTGCCGCTACTACTGCTGGAGTAGCCGCAAACGAATTGGACGAGGCTGAACAAATCTCATTTAAAGCAGAAAATATAGAATCAGCTCCCGAAGAACCAGAAACAGGAGGAGACTTTGATGACGTAAAAGTAAGAACTAATCTAAATGAGACGGTTTTTTTCTATCCTGATTTGATGACTGATGAAGAAGGTAATCTAATTGTCAAATTCACTATGAACGAAGCATTGACCAAATGGAAATTTATGCTCCTAGGACATACCAAAGACCTCAAAACAGTAACCAGCAATCGTGAGGTTGTAACACAAAAGGAATTGATGGTTATGCCTAATGCTCCTCGATTTTTTAGAGAAAATGATGAGATCTACTTTACGGCTAAAGTCAGTAATTTATCAGAAAAAGACTTGAGTGGCTCTGCCAAGCTATTATTATTTGATGCTATCAGTATGAAACCGATTGATGTGGCATTTGGCAATGCTACGCCTACCCTATCTTTTGAGGCAAAAAAAGGAGAATCTGCTCCCCTAGTATGGAAACTAAAAGTGCCTGATGGATGGAATACAGCTATCACTCATCGTGTGGTAGCCAAAGCTGGCGAATTCTCTGATGGAGAAGAAAGTGCTGTTCCTGTATTGACGAATCGAATGTTAGTGACAGAGACACAACCATTGCCTATTCGTGGAAAACAAACCAAAAACTTCCATTTCAAACGTATGACAGAGGCTAGTAAATCTACTACACTTCGTCAACACAAATTAACACTAGAGTTTACGCAGAATCCTGCTTGGTATGCTGTACAGTCGCTTCCATACCTTATGGAATATCCTTATGAGTGTACCGAACAAATTTTCTCTAGATATTATGCTAATAGTTTAGCTACTAGTATTGCCAATGCTCATCCTAAAGTCAAACGAGTGTTTGATCAATGGAAAAACATTGACACAGATGCTCTCAAAAGTAATCTAGCTAAAAATGAAGAGTTGAAATATGCTCTACTAGAAGAAACGCCTTGGGTACTAGCAAGCCAGAGTGAAGAAGTACAGAAGAAAAATATTGGGTTGCTATTTGACCTCAACCGTATGAGCAATGAACTGGACAAAGCAAAACAAAAACTCGCTGACAGACAGTCTAGTAATGGAGGATTTAGCTGGTTTCCTGGTGGACGACCTAGTTGGTATATCACACAGTATCTAGTAGAAGGAATGGGGCACTTAGATGCTCTAGGAGTCAAAGACCTAGAAGAGGACCCCAAAACAGCTGCAATGATGAACAAAGCCGTTAGTTATATTGATAATCAACTGGCAGAGGACTACCAAAGACTGTTACGTCAAGCCAACAAAAGTGGTGACAAGAAAGCCTATCTAGCCAAAGATCATTTGAGCCAAATGGCTATTCACTACTTCTATGCCCGTTCCTTCTTTATTCCTGTCAAAGTAACGAACAAAACCACTCAAAAAGCGATTGAATACTATGAAGGTCAAGCCAAGAAATATGCTCTTCAGAAACCACTTTACTTACAAGGACTGCTTGCTCTAGGGCTACATCGTGGTGGCAAAGACCTCGAAACGCCTCAGAAAATCGTAGCTTCTGCTCGTGAAAACGCTCTTCAGAGTGATGAGATGGGAATGTACTGGAAATACCCTTCTGGATATTACTGGTATCAATTGCCAATAGAAACGCATGCACTCATGATAGAAATGTTTGATGTCGTAGCTAAAGATGAAAGTGCTGTAGAAGATCTAAAAGTGTGGCTACTAAAGGCAAAACAGACAACACATTGGAAGACAACTAAAGCAACTGCTTCTGCTTGTTATGCTTTATTGATGAATGGAGATAATTGGTTATTGGATGATCAAGAAATTGACATTAAGATTGGAGGAAAAAAACTAGATCAATCCAAAATCAAAAAAGAAGCTGGAACAGGTTATTTCAAAACAACTTGGGAAGCCAAAGAAATTACACCAAAAATGGCAAAAGTAACAGTCAAAAACCCTAATAATGTCGTTGCATGGGGTGCCATGTACTGGCAATATTTCGAGCAATTGGATAAGATTACACATTTCAAAGAAACGCCACTTAAACTGAATAAGAAACTATTCAAACAAATCAATACAGACAAAGGTCCTGTGCTAAAACCTGTAGACAAAGAAACACTAGAACCTGGAGATTTGATTAAAGTTCGTATAGAACTGTTTGTGGATAGAGACATGGAATATGTACACATGAAAGATATGTGTGCTTCTGGATTAGAGCCAATTAATGTCATTAGCCAATACAAATACCAAGGGGGCTTGGGTTATTATGAATCTACTAAAGACGCGAGTACTAATTTCTTCTTTAGCTATTTATCTAAAGGCACTTATGTATTTGAGTATCCTCTTCGTGTCAATCATAAGGGTGATTTCTCTAATGGAGTGACTACTATACAGTGTATGTATGCTCCTGAATTTACGGCTCACTCAGAGGGCGTTCGAATTCAAGTTAAATAATGACACATATATAGCTTGTGAGTCCTAAAAGCGATGTAACTCTAAAGAGTTACATCGCTTTTTTTATGGAAGAATAGACCTCTCTTCTATTGTCAGAATACTACTTTTTAAGTAATATCACCATAGAAATCGAAAAATGAATTAAGTCAACTGAAGCTTAAGATTATTAAAAATAAATACGACTGCATTTGTTCTATTACTTAAGCTTTCATAAAGTAGTTTTGACATAGCTCTCTATTGAAACTTAGATTTACTTTAGTAGTTTTATAAAAAAACTACTTCATCATCAAAAAATTAAATTTTAAATTTCACTCTCAATTAACTATCTTTTACAGAATAGCACCTACTCAACAATATTTATACAGCACAAAAGTCAATTTTACAAAATAAACAACTAACCTATCGTGTCCATCTACCTTACGAATTACCTAATACCAATGTGACTTCTTCATCTAGTTACGTATAAATGCAAAAAACAATCATTATATTTTTAATTTATTAGTTTCAAATACATTTGAATAAGGTTCTATTATTTCAAATCAAATACAATCAGCTTATGATTCAACTATATACATTTTTAAGTATATAAAACGGATACAATTACAACAAACACGTATCCTGTCTTTAGAAGATATAGTCTCACTACACTATCAAAATTCTTAAGACCAATAATAGCTGCATAGTAATACTATGTGGCTATTTTTTATTAAAAACCATCTCTTTAAGTAGTGCTCAAATCGAATTCTATACCTTCTTTTTTGTACCTTTGCATTATACATTAGTCGACTAAAAAAATAACCAATGCCTGAATTTGTCCACCTTCATTCTCATACACAATTTTCTCTGCTAGATGGAGCTTCCAATATAGGAGTCCTTATGAAAAAAGCTGCTGCTGATGGTATGAAAGGAGCTGCTCTTACCGATCATGGTAATATGTTTGGTGCTTTCAAGTTTGTAGCAGAAGCAGAAAAAAATGGGATCAAACCAATCATTGGTTGTGAGTTTTATTTAGTCAAAGATAGATTCAAACGTTCGTTTGCCAAAGCAAGTGGAGAGCGAGATAGACGTTACCACCAACTACTTCTCGCCAAAAATGCAAAGGGCTACCAAAATCTCTGTAAGCTTTGTTCTGCAGGATTTATAGACGGTCTGTATGGTAAGTTTCCACGTATTGACAAAACACTGATTGAGAAACATCATGAAGGGTTAATCGCAACTAGCTGTTGTGTAGGGGCGGAAATTCCACAGGCTATTATC
>CAYOJF010000099.1:0-18442 GCA_964404215.1 uncultured Aureispira sp.
TATATAGCAAAAATCTCTGTGATTTTACTTATCATTTATTCTGCCCTGCTACTTAGAATACTATTCTACTAGATTAGCTGCTTGCTGTCTCCATTCTTTCTTTTCAAAATTCGCTTTAAATCTACGTATTTCGCCATCAAGCTCCTCTATTTTTTCTTCACTCAGATCAACAAGCTGTTGGAATGTTTCTATACCATGGGCTGCTAATTTTTCTACTGTTTTCGCTCCTAGTCCTTTGATTACAGTCAAATCATCCACCATATCAACAATATCAAACTCGTCTAGTTCATCTTCTCCAGAAACTTCATTCTGCTCCTCTTCGTCATCATCCAATAATCCCTCTTCTATCAAGTCTTCCTCTATTTCATTGATTTCTTCCACTACTTCCTCAAATGTGTCGACTACATCATCCTCTTCATCATCGTCAAAAAGTCCTTCTGCTAATAAATCATCCTCTATCTCGTTGATCTCTTCTACCACTTCATCAAATGTATCGACTATCTCTTCCTCAAGCAGCGTTTCTTCTATATCATTGATTTCATCAATAGCCTCTCCTAATTGATCGACGATTCCTTCTAATACTTGCTCTCCTTTCTTTTTAGATTTCTTAGGTTTTTTACCTAAATTTTCAATAACAGAGCGATTTTTTTTAAAAAATGCTGCTAAAAATTCAGCATCTCTTCTCTTGAGCTTAATCTTAATGTACATAATTGATTTATATTTAGTTGTTTTGAGATTTAGGTATTCTGAGCTTCTATCACAAAAGACACCATTACCTAATGCTTTGACCTATCAATAATACTAAAAATTATGCTAAAAAATGCCTTGTTTATGAATTTTTCAATCAGCACTACTACTCTTAACAAAACTTACAAAGCCCGTTCAAGTAACTCCAACAGCTTTTCTTGCCCCAAATCTAAAATAACATGTCCATTCCGAGCATAAGAAACATTTCCTGTTTCCTCTGACACAATAAAACTAACGACACTTGTTTTTTCTGTGATACCAATAGCCGCTCTATGTCGCAAACCTAGTTTTTGTGGAATATTAGGATTTTCAGAAACAGGTAAGACACAAGAGGCAACAACTATCTTATTATCTTTGATAATCATAGCTCCGTCATGAAGAGGGCTTTCCTTCTGAAAAATACTCAAAATCAACTGGGTAGAAATATCTGCATTCATATTTACACCAGAACTATACATCCCCATTATATTGGTATTGGGAGTAAATATCATCAAGGCTCCTGTTTTTGTTTTTGACATTTTTTGAAGGGCTTTCCCAATAGCAAAAGCTACTTTTTTCTTCTCCTCACTGGAGTCACTCCCACCACTCCCTTGCCGCAGGAATCGTTCAATCATTTTGAATCGAGCTTGTAAAGAACCTTGCCCTAACAGGAGTAGAAATCGTCTTACTTCAGGCTGAAAAAGAATCAGCAAGGCGATCATTCCTACACTAATAAATTGTCCCAAAATAGAAGACAATAGTGGCATTTGTAAAAAATCTACCAACCACCAAGCAAAATAAACAAAAACTAACCCTAAAAAGATACTGAATCCTAGACTACCTTTCAATAACTTATAGACCTGAAAAAGCAGGTACCCCACTATCAATATATCTAGTAAGTCCCAAAAAGTAATGGTAAAAAATCCTATTTGGACTAAAAAGGGCATATTTATTCTTATTCTTCCTCTAACAATCGAATTACTTCTCCTTGACTTCGCACATAACGCAAACTAACACTAGGTGGTACAGAAACATCTACAATGATTTCTTCTGAATGAAAATCATCTGCTTTAATTTTAGGTAATAGAGCACTTGCTGTCGAAAGTAACTTAAGAATCATCTGAAACATTTTTCGATCACTATAGCGTTCTTTCAACACCTGCAACTCTTCTTCCTGAAGCGTCCCTATTTTAGAAAAATGCAATGTAATAACAGGTGATAAAGCGACTTGAATATTAAACTCATTAGCCCGATATCCTGCCTCTTCGAGCAATGGTAAGGTAGCAATCAAATCATTGACTACGTTGGCTACCTTATCTACTGCACCTGTACCTAAACCAGCTCCCATATTCCCTAGCTGCTCTGTCCCTTCTTTTAGCTTGTTGAGTGCCGAGCCAGATGTTTCTACTGCATTTTTAGAAATATTAGTTAGTCCTTCTTTTAGTTTTTGTCTAAAATCTTTCATCTGCTGAATTTTAAATAATGGTGAGGATAAAAATATACTCTACACATGTTTACCCTCACCATCCTATTGATAATAGTAAGAGCCTGTTTAAAAATTAACTTCAAGCTGCAAATGCTTGATTTAGAATTTAATTGCACCTTTTTTGAGTCCTGATAGCTAAGGCTATCAAACCCAAAAAGAGGCTTATTTAATCCAAAATCAATTCATTTTCGCCCAAATCGTTGATTTTGAAGAACTTAATTCTTAAACATGCTCTAAAGAAAATTAATCCTCTTCACTATTAGTCTGTTGTAACAATGCTAGTTTTGTTTGGCTAAGCTTGTCGGAAGCATATGCTTTCGTTATTTCAAATTTAGTTACCCCTTCTTCAGAAGGCAAATCAAACATAGCATCGGTCATAATCGCCTCACAAATAGAACGCAAACCTCTAGCTCCTAAGCTATACTGAATCGTGATATCTACGATATAATCCAGAGCATCTTCTGTAAAAGACAAGGCTATATCTTCCATCTCAAATAAGCGTTGATATTGCTTTGTCAATGCATTTTTAGGCTCCGTCAAAATCAAACGCAAAGTACTTCGATCTAGCGGATTGAGGTGTGTCAAAACAGGTAAACGCCCCAACAATTCTGGAATCAAACCAAAGGACTTAATATCCTGATGATTGATATATTGCAATAAATTTTCCTTATCTACCTCTATTTTATCCCCTATCTTGAAGCCAATTACTTGTGTATTGACTCTTTTGGCAATTACTTTTTCGATACCCGCAAAAGCTCCCCCACAGATAAACAATACTTCTTTAGTATTGACTTTAACCATTTTCTGATCAGGATGCTTTCTACCTCCTTGTGGTGGCACCAATATATCAGTACCTTCTAGCATTTTCAATAATGCTTGCTGAACCCCTTCTCCTGATACATCCCTTGTAATAGAAGGATTATCACTTTTACGAGCTACTTTATCAATTTCGTCAATATATACAATTCCTCTCTCGGCTGCTTCTACATCATAATCACAAGCCTGCAACAAACGAGTCAACATACTCTCTACATCTTCCCCCACATAACCCGCTTCTGTAAATACGGTAGCATCTACAATCGTAAAAGGCACATTCAATAATTTAGCAATCGTACGTGCCAAAAGGGTTTTACCCGTACCTGTACGCCCTACCATAATGACATTTGATTTTTCTATCTCAATATCATCATCTGTTTGTGGCTGTGTAATTCTTTTGTAATGATTGTAGACAGCTACTGCCAACACTTTTTTACTCTCATCCTGCCCAATTACATATTCATCTAGCTTCGCCTTAATTTCTTTAGGCTTCAACATCTGAACAGATTTTCCATTAATTTTATCTACTCGTTCGTTTGCAGCTTTCTTGGCTGCTGCTCTCTCTTTCTCTGGCAATTCATCTAATATAATATTGTGTGCTTGCTCAACACAACTGGCACAGATATAAGCATCTACCCCCGAAACCATCATATCGGCATACTCTTTTGGTTTGTGACAAAAGGAGCATCTGGAGCCTTTATTTTCCATTTTATTTTTTTTTATCTAGCAGATTCAAAACCTACTCATTTTATTACAAAACAACCACATAGCATTCCTATTCGAACACTATGTGGTTTAAGGTAAATCAGTGCTGCAAAAAACAACAACTAATATTTATTTCTTACGTTCTAGTACTTCGTCAATTAGACCATATTCTTTTGCTTCTGTAGCTGTCATCCAGTTGTCACGCTCACAGTCTGCTTGAATTTTATCATAAGGCTGACCAGTATGCTTCACATAAATGTCATACAACTCTTTTTGCAGTTGCTTAATCAAACGGTAAGATATTTCCATATCTGTTACTTGACCTTGCATACCACCCAATGGCTGGTGAATCATAATACGACCATGTGGCAAACAAGAACGTTTTCCCTCTGCTCCTGCTGCTAATAATATCGATCCCATAGAAGCTGCTAATCCCGTACAGATAGTCGCTACATCTGGAGAGATATACTGCATGGTATCATAAATACCTTGCCCAGCAATAACAGAACCACCTGGACTATTCAAGAAAATCTGTACATCACGCTTAGGATCAGTTGACTCCAAGAATAATAATTGAGCTTGAACAATGTTCGCTACATAATCATTGATTCCTTGTCCTAGAAATATAATTCTATCCATCATCAAACGTGAAAAGACATCCATAGAAGCAACGTTCATCTGACGCTCTTCAATAATATAAGGTGTCAACGACTGAATGTTTGGCATAGCAGCATTAATACTCTGCTCTGTATAGGTATCTACATGCATACCTGTCATTCCCATATGTTTGACAGCGTATTTTCTAAATTCATTTTTATTGAACATATTGTTATAATTTTGTATCAAAATATCAAATAAATAGTCTCTGTATAAACTAATTATACGATTCTAATCCCTACTTGTTATCTCAATGAGTGGTAATTTTATTTGTTTGTTCTTAGGTAGTCAAACAAATGTATCTGCGGTAAAAAAAGTCTAATTTTGCTTATTTTTCTTTCCACAATTTCTTTTGTTAGCCTACCTAACAGACTTTAATATAAATGGTTTTCTTTTTCTTTCCTAGTATCCTTACAAAATATTTTAGAAGTTGTTTAAAAAGTCCGTTTGTGCCAAAATGAGTAAGATTTTTTTGTTAATTGAGTTAAAAATTTGACTAATAGCCTTAGCTATTCGACTAATTTTTAACGACAAGTAGCAGAAAAAGATATTTCATTTGGGTAGGAAGAGATTTTTTAAACAACTTTTTAGCCAAACACTTACTCGCCATTATAATGCCAGTTAGTTTTTTGTGTCAAAATAGCCGATAACCTATTAAATAGACTATATTTATATGTCTTTTTGGCGGTCAGTAGACATCATTATGAAACGTTACTTTTTATTATTTCTAATTTCATTCCCAATATTGAGCATAGCTCAATCTCTGAGCAGTGCCCAGAATTGGGTAGACAGTGCAGAACTACTGATTCATGAAAATCTAGATTTAGAATTTGCTAAAAAACTCAATACTAAAGCTACGCAATTTTATAAACAAAAAAATAACCTAGAAGGTTGGTTGCACTGTCAAATTAATGAAATAATTTACCTTGCTCAAAAAAAACAATTTTCTACTGCCCTACTCGATACCAACAGGCTTCAAGGTGAACTGTCTAAACTCCCAAACAATCACCAACTCTATGGACTTTATTATCAAGCAAAAGCTTGGTGTTTGTGGGGAATGACTGATTATACTCAAGCACTCTATTTTGGCAAAAAAGCTAGTGTTATTCTAAAAAAAAATCAGAAATGGAGTCGTTATGTGGATGCACTGCTTATTTGTAGCTATAGCATTTATTTTGATGACAAAGCTACTTTTGATTCGATTGACTACTACATCGAGACTACCTACACTACTGCTCAACAGAGAATTGATAGTTCTAGACAAGTTTTCCGATACATTTATCAGCTGTATGGATCTATTCTTTATCAACATGGAAGGATAGAACAGGCCATTAGCCTAACCAAAGAAGGACTCTACTATGAGCAACAACTCATTAGAAGCCAACACCCGCATAAAGATTCTACTACTTTAGCCAAATATTATAGTAATCTAGGTAGAATGTATGCTAGTCGAAATGACATAGAGCCTGCTATTACGTATTATATCAATGCCTACTTGGTATACCAAAAACTTCAAAAAGCTTCCGATATTGTTAAGGTATGTATTCGGCTTGGAGATCTCTATGTACAAAAAGATAATATCGAAGAAGCTGATCGTTTCTATGCTAAAATCAACCTATGGCGGGAAAAACTCCCTCAAAGCCCTATCCTTCAAAAGCGACTCAAAAGTTACAATCATCTGACTCTGTCTAATTATTTTTTGCATTTCAAGCAAACAGATTCCCTACTGAATTACTATAAAAACAATCTCCCTTATATCATACAGTATGATTTAGCCATAGATAAAGCTTACGAAAATATAGCCCTAGCATTAGAACAACAAAAAGCATACAAATCAACGATAGCTAATCTTCAAAAAGCACTAGACTATACACAACAAAAATACAAACAAAGTGGAACCAAAGTCGCTCAACTTTTCTTTGAAATAGGTAGAGTTGCTCTTCTGGACAATCAATCTGATCTTGCCATACGAATGCTAGACAGTGTTATTCAAACACTCCATCATGAACGGATTCCCGAAAGCGACCAATTGTTTCTGCTAGAAGCACTTCTGGACAAATCTATTGCTGCTCGTGCTTATGAATATCGTGCTAAGGCTTATGATGCACAAGGCAATTGGCAAAAAGCTCAACAAGACATTCAGAAAGTAATCTTACTCGCCAACTACCTTCGAGACAATTACAGTAGTCTTGGTTCCAAGACGCTTTCCACCAATCAACTTCGCCCCGTTTATGAGCATGCCGCTCAACTGAATTGGCAACTGCACCCTATGTCTACGCCTCAGTCGGCAGAAGTTATTTTTGATCTGGCAGAGCAAAGTAAATCCACTTTACTCCATACCAATATTGCTAAGTTTAGAAAACAAACCACTGGCATTCCGACTGATTTACTACATCACGAAGAAGCCTTATTGATCAAAATAGAAAAATGCAAGGCACAAATTATTGCTGCTAAGCAAGCTCAAAATGGCTCACTCCAAAATACCTTCCAAAACCAGTTGTTACTTCTACGTCAGCAATTAGATAGCTTGGAAATTACGATCAAAAACACTTTCCCTCAATATCGAACTTGGCAACAACAGCAAGTCCCCCCAACTACCACAATAGCTACCGTACAAAAAACACTCTCTCCCAATAGTGTCTTGATCGAATATCTAGTAGCAGAAAATGCTTGTTTTGTACTCTATATTACTTCTGATACTTGCAAAGTCAAAAAAATAGTAAACTATGACTATCCAACATTACGTACAGATATCAAGTATTTACGCAGAACACTTACCAATGTTCATTGGATTAGAAATAAACCCCAATTGACTTGGCGTACCTTTCTAGAAAAATCACATCTAATTTATCAGACTCTAGTAGAAGATGAATTATTAGTTGGAAAAAAGGAACTCATTATCATAGCAGACGCAGACCTCCACTATATTCCTTTTGAGGTATTACTCTCCAAAACACCACAAGATACTAGTATTATTGATTATGCGGCACTAGATTATTTGCTCAAAGACTTCAGTATTCATTACCAATACTCGGCTGCTATTATGCAACAAAACCAATCCCCTAAACCTATTCTGAAAGGAAATATTTTAGGCATGGCTGCTGCTTACAATTATACACAATCTTACAATGAGCTGAGTCCCGCTCAGCAAGCCAATCGTACTTCAGAAGAAAATCGGCTCCACCAGACAGCTGCTCCCATAACAGGGGCTGCTCGTGAATTACAACTTTTACAGAAGCAATACAGAGGGGATTATTGGTATGACAAAAAGGCTACTGAAGGGCATTTCAAAGAGCTGCTTCAAACTAATGAATATAGTATCCTACATCTAGCACTACACGGGGTAGTAGACAAGAAAAAAGCGGCTTATTCTTGCCTACTTTTCACAGAAGATGGCAATCCCAAAGAAGATAACTTACTCTATGCCTATGAAGCTCAGCATTTAATGGGCGACCATGCTAATCTAGTTGTACTCTCTGCCTGCCAAACAGGCGAAGGAAAATATGAAAAAGGGGAAGGTATTATTAGCATGGGAAGAAGCTTTATCTATGCTGGAATACCCAGTGTCGTGATGACGCTATGGGAGTTGAATGATAAAACAAGTGTCACTATCATGGAACGTTTTTATGCAAATTTAGCGAATGGTCAGCCTAAGTCTATTGCTCTCCAAAAGGCTAAACTCGATTTTATTCGCCATCAAAAGCGGCTAGCTCATCCTTTTTTTTGGGGCAGTTTTGTTTCTATTGGTAATCAACAACCTATTTCGCTAGATAATACTACTGATTGGTGGTGGTATATAAGTCTGGGGGCTGTGGGTTTGATTATTTTGGTGGGAGTATGGTGGTATAAATACCATTGAACCATCATCCCTACTGTAGAGACACATTCCAATGCGTCTCTACAGGGATAATAAATTCTATTTTTTTAGTATAATTTTTTCGTTCAGTATACCCGCTGCTGTCTGTATTTTGATGATATAACTTCCGTTATCTAATTGACCTAAACTAATTTGCTGTTGCTCTTCCAATACTGCTGTTTGCAGCACTTGCCCTAATGCATTGAATACTTCCAATGTCCCTGTTAATGGCTTTTCTAGTTGAATAAAGCCTGTAGTTGGGTTGGGAAATACACTGATGGATAGTTTTTGTTCTTCTATCTTGGGTAAGTCTAATACTATGGTTCTATTTTCATAGAAAGTTATAGTGTCAACAAAGTCTGGATAGCCTGAACGAAGTGTCATGTAGCCATAGAAGTCCATATCCCCATCTCCATCTATGTCTACTATCTCTGTTCCAATGACAATATCGCTCATATTTAAGCTCCTCAAAGGTGTATTATTCAAAAATGGGAAAATATTAATATTTATAGTATTTTGAGTAACCCCCAAATTTTCATAATAATTACGACCTAGAGTAATATCCATGTCCCCATCGTTATCCCAATCATAAAAATTAATTCTTTCTGGTGTGTTAATACCTTCTATTGGTGAATGGTTCACAGTATCTATAAAAAGAGGAAGAGAAGACGTACCATCATTTCTAAAATAAGTATATTTAGGTCTACTGCTATTAATACTAGCTTTTGAACTAAAAAATACATCCATATCTCCATCTTTATCTAGATCTACAAAAGCTAAATCATAGCTAGAAACATTTCCCCAAAAGTAATAATCTGGTGCAGTTAGTTTATTGAGAGTATCTAGTGGATTTAGAGAGTCTGGTCTTTCCATAAATATGGGATTATTTGAGCTTCCTACATTTTCATGATAAACACATCTTTTTCCAGTATAACCAGTGTAGGTTTCGCTCTTACTAGCAAAACAATCTAAATCTCCATCTCCATCTATATCTACAAAAGATAAGTTCTGAATAGTATCGGTATAAGAAAATAAATTATTCCTCTTAGTAAATGCAGGACTAGTCGAAGACCCTGTATTTTCATAATAATGAGTGTGCCAACCAAAGTCATAGGAACTGTTAACAGAGTTATAGGAATACACATAAAAGTTACTAACAATATCAAAATCTCCATCTCCATCCAAATCTACAAAGTCTAGTTCTGAACCTCTCATACTATCAGCATTATTGAGTAGGTTATCCATACCTGTTTGTTTGATGAAGGGGGTTTGTGCTTGCACAGGTGTAGCCATTCCAATACTAGCTCCTACTGCCACTGCTACTCCCAGTTTTCTGAGTTGTAGGGAATAATTGCTAAATCTATCTAGTAGTTGTTGTTGTTTGTACTGAGTATATTCGTAAAAGCGACCTGTAGTAAAGGCTTTATGGAGTTTTTTACTAATTTTTTGGTACTGTTGTTTGAGGTAAGTGGTATTGTTCATTTTTCGGATTTTTTGAATATAAAAGCTCTAATTGGAGCAATATCAAGACTAAAATACATCAAAAAAAAAAAAAATAGAATTTTATTTGGTGTAAACACCTTGACTAGTCAAAAATAATTGCTTGTATACATTTTTATATAAAAATGATACCACCCGACCTACTCTCCTATCATCAGATTGCACCCTCTCAAGTCTGCCGCACTCAAACGCCCCAACACCTCAAATTGTCCATCAGCATAGACCTTTCCCAAGTCATCTGTCGCAATAAAAGCACAACTATCTATATTCGCTAAATCAACCATATTAATCCCACCTGATTTGCCATAAGGAACATAATGAAATGGATCTGTTACCTCTCTAATCAATACTTGCATTGTTGGAGCAGGATCAAATCGTCCTTGCCCACTAGAATATCCCTGTGACAAAAGTTCTGTCATACCATATTCTGAATGAATTTGTTCCAATCGAAAAGCTTTTTTTAATACTTGGTGCACCGCTTGTTTGGTCATTTCTTTTCGTCTTCCTTTCATTCCCCCTGTTTCCATGACGATAGTATGTTCTAGGGCCATAGGGTAACCTGCTGCAAAATCTAGCAAAGCATAAGTCACTCCTATCAATAGTACTTTTTTTTGTTTGGCTTCACACTCTTTAAGCGTTTGTGCCAATGCAGCAAAATCATGCAAAAAGAAGCCACTCTCCTCTTGTTTCGAGAACTGAATAAACTGTTCGACCATATAAACTAAAGAAGAAGCTCCCTGTTCTAAATAAGAAGGCAATAGTCCTAATATAACATAGTCGTCCAATGCTCCATATTGAGCTTCAAAAGTTATCTTAGATAAATTTCGATACCAAGCTAAAGAGCGAATATGATGCTCAGCAGGAGATTTTAATGTGGTACCAGAACTACGAAAAATAGTCTTTGTTTCCCATTCTTGTGTTTTGATCAGGTGATGCTTAAAAAAAGAAATCGGGAGAAAAGGAATTTCGGTTACCTTTGTGATCTTGTCAGGGGAAATATCTAATAATTTGATAAATTGCTGATACAATCCATTATTTTGAGCCTGATAACGAAAAACTGCTAGGGTAACCTCATCAAAAGTATCCTTAGTTACGTTCTTTATTTTAGAACAAAGTTCTTGATATATACTACTACTATACTTCATTTTTGTTTAATATATTCTATTTTCTATGCAAGCACTCAAAATACTATCTTTTTTATTGATATTTTCTTTTTGGGGCTGTGATAAATACCAGTCCGATATTCCACGCATTACTTTTATTAGCAATTCGAAAAGTATTCTGACACAGAACAACCAAGACTCTACTTTTGTTAAATTTTCATTTGAAGATGGAGATGGAGATGTTGGCAATGATACGACCGATAATATTTTTATTAGAGATGCTCGTAATGGTCAGATTATTGTACGAAAAAGAATACCCAATTTTGCCAATACTACTAGTTATAAAGAAGGAGAACTAACATTAGTCATCAAATCACCTTGTTGTATTTATCCTGACGGAAGTTCTTGTTATCCAAATTCTAATATACCTAATGATAAAACTCGTCTTTTGATTCAGATGAAAGATAATGCTGGCAACTGGAGTAACGAAATATCAAGCCCAGAAATAACCATTGACTGCCTATAAACCAATAAATATGACTAAGATAATATTATTCCTCCTCTTTGTAATTTCTACTGTAACTTGGATGGGCTGCGAGACTGCTCCTATTTATGACGACACACCCAACATCAGTTGGGGTGGGTTCACCAATGATACCATACAACAAAATCTAGGAACGACTAAATTTCGTATTGATTTTACAGATGGTGATGGCGATTTGGGTAAAACCGGAGATACCGCCCAACATATCATCATCATAGATACCCGAAGAACGCCAAATGATACTTCTTTCTTCCAAATACCTACCATTTCACCTAGTGGTGCTTCTAGTGGTATCTCTGGTACATTAGAAGTAGATTTCGCTAATGTATGTTGTGTCAACCCTCAAATGCCTTTGATCCTTTGCCAACCCATCGCTAATACTTATCAGCCTGTTATCTACAAAATACGAATCAAAGATAATGCAGGACGATGGAGCAATGAAATTGAAACAACTCCCCTTCATTTAAAATGTTTTTAGAAGACTCTAGAAGCACTTCCTAGTACATATACAATAGAGTAATAGTATATAAAAGTGATAGGCACAAACAAAATTCTATAATTTACACTAAGTAAGATTAAATCCCTTTGAACAACAACCTACTAAACAATAACTTTAAGCCCAATCTACCATCTCAAAAGCTAGTAGCTTTAGAAGAAAAAAAACAACAGCTCTTGGCATTAATGCCTATCATCAATCGACGTAAATTTATCATTCCGATAATAGCTCTTCTGACATTAGGTGGATTTTGCGAAGATGCTTTAGCATTAGTGGATCTGAAATATGACCCTGTATTTAATCTTACTATTGCTCTTTTTTTAGTCTATACAGCTCTAGCCGTAGGTACCCATTATTATCCCAAAAACTCAATTACACTCACCTTATTACTCTACGTTCCACTCGTATTGCTATCTCTTTTTGTAGCAGATACAGGGATCCTTCTTACCTTAAGTTATCTAGCAGTTAAAGTTATGATTGGTAGCCAACTCGCCCAGTCCTTACAGGCAATTCTTACTTTTGAACGAATTCTATCTGAATTGCGTTCTATGAATTTCCCGGAAGATGCTTTAACAAAAATGAAAAAATTGATTTAAATGAATGATAATTTACTAGATGACCAATTTGAGGAGAAAGAACACTTTGACCAAACAGCTCTCAATCAAATCCTTAAGGTGCGTAATGAAGCAGATGAACTCTTAGGTAAAATTAGATCTGCCAGAACAATGCTATTCATTCTAGCTGGTTTATCTGGACTAAATATTGTACTATTATTTCGACAAGAAAGTGATACACAAACTATACTTATTTTCACATGCTTACTTGTGGCTACTTTCTTAGTGTTAGGATTACTCACGGCTAAATCTCCGAAGATAACACTTAGTATGGCATTAGGTATTTACCTACTACTAACGATACTTGGTATTGTTGGTGGAGAATCCATAGGAGCTGGTATTTTTATGCGAATATTTGTTATTTATTTTTTAGGTCAAGGGGTAACAGCAGCTTTTAAGCTGCCCTCTAGCCTACAACAACTACAAAGATTAGGAGTTCCTAAGCACTGGCTAGAAAAAGCTAAAAAACTGCAATCACTTCCTACTACTAGAGAATTAAGATAATTTTAAAATACTATCCCCATTCGCTAAAATGAGTACAAGTTTCTTGTACTCATTTTTTTGATTAATTTTGTGCCACTACCACAACCTAATTTTTCAACACCCTTTCTGATGGATGATAATATATTAGACAATAACTTCGAAACCCATCGAGCATTTACTCAAGAGGAACTGAACACTATTCGGGAAGTGCGTAATCAAGCACACAAGCTCGTTGTTCACATTCGCTCCGCTAGAATAGTTTGCTTTATCTTAGCTGGTATTTGCCTTTTTATTGGTGGGATAGGTCTTTTTATTGACGAATATGATATTTTTTTGATTATCATGGGAATGACAGGAGGCAGTGCTTTTATTTATATTGCATTAGGTATTTTTATCAAAAAAAATGCAAAATTAGCCCTTACCATTGCCCTAGCACTTTATAGTTTATTTACATTATTAGTGGTACTAGTGGCCTCTGGAATTTCCTTTATGAATATTTTTCACTTAATTATTATTTATTTTTTTTCGCAAGGCACTCGTGCTGCCTATCAATTACCTAACAAGCTCCAAGAATTAACTAACTTAGGCGTACCAAATCATTGGAAAATAATCGCCAAAGATCTCCAAGACTTACCAACTAGCAGAACTTTACAATAAATACTTTTATAACAATACTTCCGAGCATTATCAAAATAAAGAAAACAAAATGGCAACAGAACAACAAGCTCCTCCATCAATAGAGGAAGAAGAATACAGTGGTGTATTGAGTCAAATTAGTCCTTTCCGAATCATGCTAGCTGCTATGATTGGGTTAGCCGTAGTTATTTATATGTTTATCAGCGAATTTAACGCAGAGGAATTCAGTAAAATCACTTGGTCTAGCCATGTTTTCATATGGATTGGGATGGCCATGTTTTTTATGTGTTTTCGACATTTCTGCTATATGGTTCGTCTTCGAATCATTACAGATGGTTTTTTTAGTTGGAAAAAATGCTTTGAATTGGTCATGATGTGGGAGTTCAGTTCAGCGGTCACCCCTACTAGTGTAGGAGGAGCAGCAGTAGCTATGTTTGCTATTGCACAGGAAAAAATATCTGCTGGAAAGACAGCTATGATTGTTCTTTACACCGTAGTAGTAGACACCTTTTCGTTCCTAACGGCATTGATCTTTTTCTATCTAATCTTTGGAGCTATCATGGTACAGCCTGGAGCCTCCAATTGGTCAGAATTGATGGGAACACAATGGGGAATTGCCTTTGTATCTGCCTATAGCCTAATGCTAGTATATGGTGGTCTGTTCTTTTATGGTGTGTTGATCAATGCCAAAAGTGTTCAGAAAATCTTATTATTCCTTTGTAAACTCCCTTTTCTGAAGCGATTCAGAGAAAAAGCAATCCAAGTAACGGATGATATGGATCTTGCTTCGGGAGAGCTTCGTCAGAAAGGCATTGCCTTCCATTTAGGAACTTATCTAAGTACTATGGCAGCATGGGCTTCTCGTTTTATGGTATTAAATTGCTTGATTGTAGCTTTTGTTGCCTATTCTCCCAATCCTGAAATCCAACAATATTATAATGATTTCATGACAGGACAAATGAATTTGGATGCTTTCGGTCAACAAGTATTTATCTACGCCCGCCAGCAAGCTATGTATGTGATTATGGCAGTTATGCCAAGTCCTGGTGGAGCAGGTGTCGCAGAATATGCCTTCAAGACTTTTCACTTTGACTACATCCCAACAGATGAACATACCACCATTGCTGTAGCAGGTACATTGATGGTTATTATGGCAACGCTCTGGCGTACTTTCACTTACTATGTTTATTTGCTAGTAGGCTCTATTGTAGTCCCTAACTGGGTCAATAAAATTATCAAAAGAAATAAGGAAGAACGTCTAGCAGGTAAGACTAGTACAGGTCTGAATGATAATACTACCTACAACAGTCTAACTGATTAGCAATGTTAATCCAACAATCCTTTACATACGAAGAGGTACTAGGTTTCAAATTGGGCTATGCTCCATTTGGCAAACCTAGTATGTTTTCGCACTGTTATTTTGTGGATGGCTTATTGATAGATACAGGGCATCACAGAGCTCGAAAAGCTCTCCATCAAATTTCTCAATCACTTTCTATTGAACAAATTTTTGTGACCCATCACCACGAAGATCATACAGGCAACTTAGCTTTATTACAAGACCAGTTTGATTGTCCAGCTTATTCCTCTGAACAATGCGCTACTTTAATGAAAAATCCTCCTGTGCTGACTTTTGCTCAATGGATGGTTTGGGGAAGTCGAAAAGCTCATCCAAGCTTACAACCCAAGCAGGGCATTATTCAAACGCCTCAATTCACCTTTGAAATCATTCCTATTCCAGGACATGCTAAAGATATGGTGGCACTCTACGAAAGAAAACGACAATGGCTATTTTCCGCAGATTTGTACATACATACTTATATTAGTTATTTTACTGCTGACGAAAATATTGAAGAGCAAATTCAATCTATTCGTTCTATATTAGAACTAGATTTCAAAGTCCTATTTTGTGGGCATAGCCCTCAACTCAAAGATGCTAAAAAACAACTTTCAAACAAACTCTTTTTTTTAGAAAACTTCTATCAGGAAGTCCATCAATTACATCAAAAAGGATATACTGAAAAGGAAATTTTTAGACAAATGCATCTGAAAGAAAATTGGTATGTCAAAATTTTATCGGGAGGATACCTCTCCAAAATGAATATGGTACGTTCTGTGTTGCAATCTTTAGGATAAGTATCTCATCCTTCCCTAATTTAGATAGAAATTGAAAACTCTGTTTTATTACTTGATTATTACGCTGTGCTTTATTTTATTGGGCTGCAATAAAATACTTTATAATACTCCAATGCCAATGGATAGTGCCCCTATTAATGATTTACCTAGTTCCTTTGTTGGCGAATACTTAGATATTTTCTTTGATAGTACTAGTGTTCATGCTAACCTCTGGGAAATTTCAACTATTTCTAATCAACAGTACCTCATAAAAAACACTACTATTTCCTTTATTGATAGTACTACCTGGGTTCTAAAAAAGATGGGCAATATTCAAACAGTTAATTTGACGGATTCCTATATTGAAATTCTTACTACTAACAATCGTTACGAATATTCTTTAAGTGATACCTTGTCATCCAACTTTCGTCTAGAACAATATGAATTGAATTTAAAAGATGGCTTTTTTTATGATGAATTAGATAACGAACATACGAAAGAGGCCTCTAGAAGAAAATGCCAGTTAAATAAAAAGGAAGACATTTATTACCTAAATATACAATACCTTGATAAATATTGGCTGCCAACTAAAATTGAATATCAAGAAAATCAATTAATAGTCAATAGGTTATTATTTTCATCTGATGACTCTGATAAACTGGAATTTAATAAACTGAAACTTAAATATTCCCTTAATAAAATCGAACTCGATTTTCAAGCCAAAATACAACGTAAACATTATTTGGCTAATAACAACGATGATGAAATGGAAAGTATTTTTCAAGAAAATTTATTTAATGAACATCATTTATTCAAAATTCCTAAAAAAAATTATTCTCCAATATGGTTTGTAGGAGGATCTTTTTTCTTGTTAATTTGTGGATTAAGCCTAAAAAAACTCCAAAAACAACCTTGATAAATCAATTTTCCCTCATAAAAAATTCATCCCTATGAAATTCATCGCTCTTTTATTTAGCCTATTATTACTGAGTACATACGCAAATGCTCAAATAACAGATACTACCGTCGTTCCTTTTGTTTCTTATTGGGAAATGGGCGATTCTTATTATTACAAAGTCACTAAAAAGAAACAAAAATGGTCCAATCAAAAGTTAACCAACAATGACTCTCTCACCTACTTTGCTAATTTTCAAGTAGTGGACTCTAGTGCGACGAGTTATACTATCAAATGGATTTTTCAGACGGATTTCAAACGATTCAATATCTCTTCTAGCTCCCTCAAAGAACTCAGTAAATACCGCCTAACTGAAGTACTATACGAAACTACTGAAGTAGGAGAATTTGTAGGGGTAACCAACTGGGAAGAAATATCCAAGCAGACCAAAGAGATGTACCAAAGGATGCTGGAACTAGAAAAAAAAGTTAATCCATTTAAAGCAGAACGACTAAAACCACTAATGGAAACCATGAGCCAAGTTTACAGCTCAAAAGATGGTATTGAACAATTAGTCCTCAAGGAACTATCTTACTTCCATTTTCCATTTGGAGTAGAAATGCCTGTAGGTGAAGCTATAAAATATAAAGAACGTCTACCAAACCTAATGGGTGGAAAGCCACTCAAAGGAGAAGTAGAAATTCAGATTACCTCTACTGATTTCGAAAATCTATTTTGTACCTTAGAGCATAAGATGAGTGTAGAGCCAAAAGATGCAACACGATTTCTAAAATCAGTGCTAGACAAGATAGGTCTTTCTGATAAAGAATTTGCGAAAGCAATGAAAACTGCTAAATTTGAAATAAATGATGCCAATGAATATCATTATTTTTTCTACCCAGGCGTACCGGCTTTAATTAAGACTCATCGAGAAGCTATCCTGTTAATCAATGAGATTAAAACCATACAAATAGAAACAATCGAATTAGAATTGTTGCCCGAAAATGAAATATCTGATTTATAAACGATACCTATGAATTTATTTAAACTTAGTTGGAAATACCTAGCTGCCAAACCACTCTCTAGTTTATTGAGTATTGTCTTGGTCGCCCTAGGGGTTAGTTTAGCATCTGTTCTATTTTTGCTCAATCAGCAATTCAAAGATCGTCTTTACAAAAATATAGAAGGTATTGATCTGGTAGTAAGTGCCAAAGGAAGTCCACTACAAATGATTCTATCTGCTGTTTATCAGATAGATGCCCCTACAGGGAATATTCCACTGAAGGAATCTTTTGTTGTCACTAAAAACCCCTATGTCGAAACCGCTATTCCGTTGGCTATGGGAGATACCTACAAAGGCTATCGAATCGTAGGTACAGATCACCAATACACCACTCACTATAAGGCAGTAGTCGCCAAAGGAAAACTATTTGAGAAAGATTTAGAAGTAGTTGTCGGTTCTCGATGTGCTCAAAAGCTTGGTTTAAAATTAGGGGATACGTTCTATGGATCTCATGGATTGGTAGAAGATGGCGGCCATGTGCACGAAACCTATGCCTATGAAGTGGTAGGAATACTAGAAGAAGCCAATAAAGTAATTGACCAATTGATCTTAACGAATGTTGCAAGTGTTTGGAGAATGCACGATGATCATGATCATGGAGATCACGACCACAGCGATACTCACGATCACGAAGGACATGACCATGGTGATGCTCACAATCATGAAGGACACGACCATGGCGATGCTCACGATCATGAAGGACACGACCATGACGATGCTCACGATCACGAAGGACACGACCATGAC
>CAYOJF010000100.1:0-18086 GCA_964404215.1 uncultured Aureispira sp.
CCCAGCCTGTTTGTTGATTGTCATAGCGATTTTGCCAATAGTTATCATCCATTTTCATAGGTGTTTTGTTTTGATAAACAAAGATAGGGAAGTAAAGGTTGAGGAGGAGAGAATTAGTTTTTAAAATTAAAAATAGTACTTTTGGAGTAAATACCTATTGCTCAAAATATAGCATTGACAGAAATGATACAGAAGATTAGAATTCAGAATTACAAATCCATTGCAGACTTAACGCTAGAGTTAGGGCAATTCAATGTATTTATTGGTGAAAATGGCTGTGGTAAAACCAATATCCTAGAAGCTATAGCTATGCTCTCTGGAGCTAAAAACAACCGTCTGACGATAGAGGATTTGGTCAATCAAGGGGTGCGTGTAGCTCGCCCAGATTTGACTTTTAATGCTTTTTTGAGTGATGAACAGAAGAAGAGAGTTGAATATAATATAGAATACAAGGGGCTAGATAATCAACAAAAAGACCACACGTGGATAGAATGTAATACTAATGACCTTCATGCAGATTGGGAAACTAATAAATGGGATTTGAATTTTTCAGACTTAAAAGATAAAGAAGGAACACGTGATCTAATTAGGAAAATTCAGGAAGAAGGAATGAGTAAGGAAGTGATGAAGGAAGCACTAGAATCAGAAGATAAAAGCTTTGAGAGTGTTCTTGGTTTTTTGATGGCTGGCTTTATATTATATAATGCGGATAGAATCCACTTACTAGATTACCTAATCTACAACCTCAATACTCAAGCTCTACGTGGAGAAACTAGAGTCAGTCTTAAACAACCTTTAGGGATACATGGAGAGGGACTCGATAGACTCTTGGCTAATTTTGACGAAAGTCAACTGAGCCAACTAGCAGAATACCAATACTTAATTAGTTGGTTGAAAGATGTAGTACTGGACAAGGAAGGAGAATATAAATATAAATCATTGAATGTAGAGGGAGATTCTATTTTGTATTTCAAGGATAGATTTATGAAAGAGAATAGCTTATTTAATGTAGAAAATGCTAATGAAGGGGTATTACACATATTGTTTTACCTAGCTTTATTTATAAGCGAGAAAACTCCTGATTTTTTTGCGATTGACAATATAGAAACTGCACTCAATCCTAAACTTTGTAGAGAACTGACCAAAATATTGTCTACCATTAATCCTAAAAAACAAGCTCTAGTTACTACTCATAATCCTGCTATCTTGGATGGATTGGATTTGACCAATGATAATATTCGATTGTTTACTGTCCGCAGGAATGGAGATGGACATACAGTCTGTAAGCGTATCCAGTTCAAAGAAGGGATGGAAAAAGAGTTCAAACTCTCGAAAATGTGGATGGATGGTATGTTGGGGGCTATTCCTAAAAACTTCTAAAAGCTAAAGAAATGCCAAGGATAGGAATAATAGCAGAAGGAAGACCAGACCAAGCCGTTTTGGAGAATATAATAGAGAGCTTTGGGGATGACTATGAAGTCATTCTGATTCGTCCAGAATTGCTAAAGGATGAAACGGATATAAAGCTGCAAAATGATGCAGCAGCGGGTGGATTAGCTCGTGTCAAAAAGGACTGTGAAGAACAGACTTTATTTGATAGTTTTTTTGCCTTTGATTTTATGGGAGAAGATTTATTGGTGATACAAATAGACACTGCTGAAATAGAGGACTATGGAGTCGTGCGACCTGCTAAAAAAGGTAATGAGAATTATGTTGTTGAGCTGCGAGAAAATACCATTGAAAAATTAAGAGAATGGCTGGGGGATTGTGTTTATTTGGATAAAATGGTTTATGCTATTTCTATTGAAGAATTGGAAGCTTGGATGTTGACATTGTATGAAAAGAAGGATAGTGTACCACCTATCAACCCCAAGGCGAAGTTGCAGCGATTGTTATCCAAAAAGAACCTTTCTGCTAAAGAAGATTATACTAATTACAAAACCCTTACAAAGGATTTTAGAAAGCGAAAAAAGTTGAAGAAAATACTTCAATACAATCAAAGTTTAGCTTTGTTTTATGAAGAGTTTCAAGCAATGATACAAGAAGAGGAATAAAACTAGTTTAGTTTTGTTCCTTTTTTATTTTACCTGGCTGCAAAAGCCTCTTATTTTGCTATCCCAGCAGAATTCATTATTATTATGTCTACAACAAAAGAATCCAAGATATAGATGAGTCAAGTAACCCTAACGGTACCTGTATTAGTACAACAAATTGATGTTAATTCTGAGCAGAATTACCAAATATTGCCTGTTTTTTTTAGAAATCCTATTGCGGTCAATCGAAGATATGAAGAAGCCATCGCTAGATTCAAAAAAGAAGTCCGAAATCATTTTAAAGGACAGCAAATAACCCGAGAAAACGCGAATAGTTTGCTTTGGTATATGTTCAGTCCAAAGATGACACATCGGGTTCAGAAGTTTGATTTTGTAGCAGGCAAGCAATTAATTAGAGGTTCTTTTAGCTTGCTTTATTTTGAGCTGCAAGGCAATGTGTTTGTATGTTTGCCAGGGTTTTATCATTATATATTTGTCATTCAGACACCTGATCCTAGTTTCAAAGATATTATTGGAGAGACCCGTGTTATTATCGAAAAGCTTTTACGCATCTACCGCAAGAACGCAGGGGTAACCACTTGGGATATGGAGCGACACTATGCGACTAAAGGGGAATTTGTCACGACACTAGAGTTTAAAGTAACGGTTAAACAAGGAGGATTCAAATTTGAATCGAATGACGATGATTGGATGAAAGCCTTTTTTGGGGGGCAGGATGATTTTGATGGAGCGGTAGAGATCGAAAAAGTAGGAACCAATCTAAATTTAAGCTATCCAACACAGCTGAAGCGTGCTTTTCAGCGAGAAGATATGGTAAGACAGCTTTATCATACGATTTATCAGCAGGATAACACGCCTGTCGTGCTAGTGGGAGAAGAAGGAGTAGGTAAACACAGTCTAGTGCACGAGGTTGTTTATCGTTACAATGAAAATTGGACTTCTCCCCAGACCGAAAAAATGCCTATTGTCTGGCATGTAGATCCTACCCGAATTATAGCAGGGATGAGTGTTGTCGGGATGTGGCAAAAGCGTTTTGAGGCAATACTGCAACACTTAATGAAGCGACTTTCGGGGACTACCGACAAAATACTGATTGATAATGTAGTTGCTATGCTGAGAATCGGAAAGTCTGCTCAAAATAGCATGACATTAAGCGATGTCTTGAAGCCTTATTTAGAGAAAAGGCAGTTGCAGTTGATTATAGCTGCTACCGCAGAAGAGTGGAAAATTATACAAGAAAAAGACAGACGATTTGCTGATTTGTTTCAAGTGATTCGCGTTCAAGCTCCTACAGAAGAAGTAGCGGTTAAAATGGTATTGGAGGAGCGTAAATTATTAGAACTGCGTCATGGTTGTCATATCAGTATTCCTGCTATTAGACAGTTATTTACGATTCATCGCAATTATTTTAAGCAAAAAGCACTACCAGGATCGGTTTGTAAACTGCTGAACCAGTTGGCAGTTAAGTATAGTATGCAAAAAATTGATGTAGATCAGGTGCAGACCGAATTTGCTCAATATAGTGGATTGAGTACCCATATTTTTGATGATAATTATGTATTTGAAGAAGGTGAGGTACACGAAACTATTGCTGCTTCTATCATTGGACAGCCGCAGGCAGTGAAGTGTTTGACGGATGTGATTCATACCATCAAATCAAAACTAAGTCCTGTCAACAAACCATTGGGGTCTTTTCTATTTATAGGACCTACGGGGGTAGGTAAAACAGAAGCAGCAAAAACAATTTGTCGTTACCTTTTGGGCGATACCAAAAAGCTGATGCGTTTTGATATGAACGAATATATTGATGAGGCTGCCTTGTCAAGATTAGTGGGTGATTATTATAATCCTGAAGGTCAACTAACAGGAAAGGTGCGTTACAATCCTTTTGGAATTGTCTTGTTTGATGAGATAGAGAAGGCACACCCTAAAATACATGATCTTCTGCTACAAGTATTGGATGATGGGCGGTTGACGGATTCGCTAGGACGTACGGTTGATTTTTCTAATGTAATTATCATTATGACCTCCAATATAGGAGCGGCAGAGGCAGACAATCAATTAGGGTTTGAGACCAAAGGAAGTAGTGATGATGCGATTTACCAAAAAGCGGTGGAGAATTTCTTTCGACCAGAATTCATTAATCGTATTGACCAGACGATTATATTTGATGCCTTAGAATTAGATCATATTTTGAGTATTGCTAAATTGCAAATTCAGAATTTGCTAAGTAGAGATGGGTTTGTTCGCCGAACAACTATTTTGAATATTTCGGAAGATGCCCTGCAATGGGTAGCAGAACGTGGGTTTAATGCTAAAATGGGGGGAAGAGCTCTGAAAAGGCAGATAGAAAAGGATTTGACGGCATTTTCAGCCGATCAGTTAGTGAAAACTACCTCCGATCAGCCCCTAATATTTGATATAAGGCTCAAAGATGGTGTTTTGGCACCACAGATAGAGGTACTTGATTTTGTAGACCCATATCCAGAAGGATGGATGCCAAAAGTTCCTTCAGAAAGACAATTGAAAAGAGCTTATGGTGACTTAATTCGGAATATAGAAGAGATCGAAATGCGTATTCGTCAGTATGATGATGAAAATGAAGCGGCAGTAATCGATACCATAGGAAATGATCAACTGAATTGGGAATTGTATGATTTGAAAAATCAATTGGTAGAAAAGAAAGAGCATGCTAATAGAATGCTGTTAGGGTTTCGTTCCAAATATTTTGATCATATAGTCTCTAGTTCGTTGCGACTCAAAAGTGCGGGCACGAGCAGCATCATTTTCAAAAGGGATACCAATAAGATTGAAAAAATATTATTGAAACAACAATTGTTTCAGAAGTCCGCCTTAGATGAATTGCGTTATGTTTACCAAAATGCTCCAGAGCAATTTGATCGACAACAATCGCTCTATTTGACGGATTATTGTGATTTGAATTTGATTCAGCTCAAAGTAGACGATTTATTGACAGGAGAGTCTCAAAAGATTCGACTGAGGATAGACTCGATGATAAAGGGACAAGGAAGAGCAGAGATTGGCTTCTTAAAAGAGTTATATCAGACTGTATTTGAAGATTTGGCGATTCATTATGAGCTAAAAGATGATGTCTTTGAGATAGAAGGAGCAGGGGTAGCCATGATATTGGAAGCAGAACGGGGGTACCATTTATTTTATCGAGCTCATCACAATCCATTGCCGATTCGAGTTCAAATCGAGTCAATAGAGGAAAATAATGAACTTTCGGGAACGAATCCAGTCATTAGACTGTATGATATATCGTTGGGTAAGAAGCATAAATCTTCTACGATAACAGATTTGAGAACAGGATTTACAAACCAAGCTAATATAACGAGTCAAGAATTTAAGTTATTTTGGTTTGCTTTTTTAAATATGAAAAATAAAAATGAGATTGCAAGTCATTGATAATAAGTTTATTATAAAATAAAATAGATTTATTTAAAAAAAAGCTTGTGAAAAACAAAAACCTGTCTTATATTTGCATCGCACTAAAACAAAACATAAAAGGTGTTTTGGAGCAGTAAAAAATTGGTCTGGTAGTTCAGTTGGTTAGAATACCTGCCTGTCACGCAGGGGGTCGCGGGTTCGAGTCCCGTCCAGACCGCAAAGAGTCATAACACAAAGGTGTTGTGGCTCTTTTTTTTGTGTAACTACTAAAAAAAGCAGTTGGTATGTATAGCGTGTATATTATTTATTCAGAGAAGAGGGATGAGTTTTATAAAGGTCAGACATCAGATTTGGTAGATAGGTTATTGAGGCATAACGAGGGGCGAAATAAATATACAAAAGAAGGAGGTGAGTGGAAATTATTGTGGAGTGGTATTAAAGAGACAAGGAGTGCAGCGGTTCGGTTAGAGAGCATATTAAAAAAATAGGGAAGAGAGCAGTTGAGAGAATTTGTGGAGAAATACCAAGAGGGGCAAGTGGAAGGAGTATTTAAAAAGATAAACTGGTAGTTAATTTGGTTAGACTATCCCTACGTACGCTGGGAGAGCCGCGGGACGTAGTTACCCAATGGACTTGGGTATGCGAGTCCCGTCCAGACCGCAAAAAGTCATAACACAAAAGTGTTGTGGCTCTTTTTTTTGTGTATATAGGAATATAAAAGAAGATTAGGTGAAATATAATAGCTATATTAGGTGAAGAGCTTATTCTTACAAATACTCTAAGAGAATAAAACTTAAGATCAATATGCTTAAGAATATACTTGACAGTTTGTGATTGATTTTTTCATTATTGACATAATAATCATTATTATGGACTATGTGGGAGATTTATACTATACCACTAAGCGAATCAAACAACTTGAGACCCATTTTCTTCTCAACAGCTAAATCCAATTAGTTACTATGAACACCCAACTCAATTTGACTGTTTTTAACGAGTTTCCAGTCCTCGAAACACCTTCTTTACGACTACGGGCTTTTGGTCTTAACGACACTTCTGCTCTTTTTGCGATTCGTTCTCACTCTAAGGTGATGGAATATATGGATACAGACCCGATGGTTCGACAGAGTGCTGCCTATATGATGATTGCTCGTATGCAGGTTGATTTCGAAAGTCAGGAAGCTATTCATTGGGTTATAGAGGAAAAAAAGAGTAAAAAAATGATTGGCTATTTTAGCTATTGGCGACTGGATAAAAAACATTGCCGTGCAGAAATAGGGTATGCTTTACATCCTGATTATTGGAATCAACGGTACATGACAGAAACCCTATTGGAAGTACTTCAGTTTGGGTTCCAACAACTTCAATTACACAGTATAGAAGCTAATGTGAATCCCAATAACAGACCATCTATTAAACTGCTCCAGAAAATAGGTTTTCAGCAAGAAGCACACTTTCGTAGTAACTACTTTTATAATAACCGTTATATTGATAGCCTAATTTATTGTTTACTTGAAACTGACCCAATCTATGAAATGGAATCTATTAGATGAGCACCTTACCTCTGAGGAAGCTCTAAAAAATGCAACACTGAAAGAGCGTTTTATTCCCTTCTTTTTCTTCATATGGGTGGGGACATTATTTATTCGTTTTGTATTTAGAGAGTCGATGATGACTTCTAGCCCAATGGAGTATTTAATGTCAATGATGGGATTTGAAATAATCTTGACGTTTGGGGGATTACTTTTTTATAATAGAGTATTATTTCAGGTAAAACCTAACTCGGAAGTACTTAAGCGTGGAGTAGTTGGCACTGGAATGATTACAGTTCTTCTATTGATGATCAAAGCATTTCAAATGGCAGCTACGGTACTTATTATTGCTTTGATACTTGAAGAAGGGGCAGATATAAGAACTTTTTTTTACGAGGCTTACTGGTTAGATCTTTTATGGGTTTCTGTAGATTTTGCTTTTATTTTTGTCATTATTAATATGATGAACATACTGAAAAATAAATAATAGAGTCAAGTGATGTCACTGTTTTTAGAGAGATAACTGTACTATAGATATGAAGTGGAATTTATTAGATGGACACCTAACGCCAGAAGAAGCACTCCAACAAACAAATTTTAAAGAGCGTTTTCTTACTTTCTTTTTATTTATTTGGGTAGGTACGTTGTTTTTACGTTTCTCGTTTAGAGGTTTTTTAGTCACTTCTAGTATAGTTACCGATTTACTTGGCGTGATGTGTCTAGAAGTTGTTTTGATATTTGGGGCATTAATATTCTACAATAAAGTGTTATTCAAGGTCAAAGACTGGACGGAGATTATCAGACGGACCACTATTGGGGCAGCTATGGTAGCGGTACTTTTGTTAATGATCAAAGCATTTCAAATAGCAATCACTTTTATTGTCTTATACAAGACGTTAGGGGATCCACAAGAATTGGATGGAAATATGGTTAATTCCTTTTTGTATGAATCTTATAGGCTAGATGTTTTATGGATTTCTATTGATTGCATTTTTATATTTTTTATTCTCCATGTGATGAATATACTCAAGCACAAATAAAATTACGATGAGTTTTATGGAAGAAGAGATACTAGACGAATATCAGGTCGAAAAGCCATCGAAGGCAAGCTTGATACAATGGTGGGAAAAGCGTCGATTTCGATTCAATTTGATTATAGGGATAGCTGGAATCATAACTTTTTTGATTATGATAATGATAGAGCCGAATATAATTTCTCCATTTGGTTTCGAACTATTTGGGAGTGTGGCTCTAATAGCATTAATATCCTACAATCTATTCTATATTGGTACATGGTTGATCGAAATAGCTTATTATAGTATGACAGAGAGAGTAATAGCAGAAGATAGAAAAATTATTTTTTGGAGGATCCTTGTTGGCTTATTGATGACCCCTTTTTTGTTTTTGATTGGTCTGGCTACGACCGTTTAATTCCGTTTAGTACCTATGGGAAATCATGATTTATTAGATGACCGTGAAAGAGAAGAAGAAAGAAATGTTGCCTATGGTGATCTTTGGGAGTGGTGGGAAGAAAGACGTTTACGGTTCAATACTATTGTTGGATCGGTAGGCGTGGTGGTCGCTGTTATTATTTATATTTTTATGCCTAGAGCTGTTTATGTTAATATTGAAGCTGTCTTTTTATTACTTGGCATTACGTATGCCATTGTAGCTAATTTATTATACTTTTTAGGCTGGATTATTGATGCTATTACACTACGTATGCGGCATTATCCGATTAGTACCAAAAGCCGTAGTATGATTTTTAGAATTTGGCTTGTATTAGCGATTCTTCCTTTTGTATTTGTATTACTGGGTGCATTGAAATAGACTTTTTAAACAACTTCATTATGTTGGAAGAACAAGAGTTGTTAGATGAATATGATTTGCCTGATCATCGGCTAGAAGAAACTTATGAGACGATCTGGGAATGGTGGGAAGAAAAGCGGAAGCCTTATAATCTAATTGTAGGTGGTTTTGGAGTGTTGTGTAGTGTCGCAACAACTGGAATAGAACTTTTAGAGCCAGTTGTTTTTATATTTTTTTGTGCTGCTGCCGTTATTTATGCTATTATTGCTAATACTGCCTATTTTGGAGGCTGGTTAGTGGACACGATTATATTTATTATCGTGAAAAGAGGATTGCCAATATTGTTCAAAAAAATACTTTTTTATATAGGTGTATTACTCTCTATTTTTCCATTTTTATTAATCTTAATTCGTACTATTTTTAGGGGGAGTTTATTCAATGGTTTTTAGGGATGAGAATACTAGACGACGATGAAGAGCATTCTCCTGTAGATTTAAATAGTTACAGAGGATTAGTGAAGTGGTGGCTAGGACACTCTTGGCTTTTTACAATCAGCATAGTTATTTTTAGTCTAATTCATACCTATAGAATTTATCAGTATAATTTGGAAAGAGAAGAGTTACTGTCTTTGACCAGAGGAGTATATTACTTTATTTATGTACAGTTATTTTATTATATAGTTGGGGGTGGAGGTGACTCATTTTCCAGATGGTATACAGGCTCAACCTCTCTCTCCCTTCCAGATAAAAAACTATTATACTATTTTTTATTTTTAGTAGCTATTTTGATATTTTTTCTGTTAGAAATGGACTTAGCTTTACAAAACTTATTTGATGACTTCTAATGACACATTATTAGACGAATTTTCGACGATTAGACCTACTACTGCTACCGATTTGTTTCAGTGGTGGAAATCTAAGTGGCTTCAATACAATATAGTGGTAGGGCTAGTAGGTGTGTTAGCCTTGATTATGACTATTATTACCCTATCTACGGTAAATTATGACTTGATTCATGGAGGTATTTCACTTGTTCTTACTATTGCTGTTCTTTATGGTATTGCTTGTAATGTATGCTATTTTATGGGATGGTTTATAGATGTATTATTTCTCTTTTTTTTCAAAAAGCCAATGTATCCAGTTATACGTTATTTCTTTTATGCTAGCGGTATTATGATTTCTGTAATGCCTTCTATTGTTGTATTAGGGATCACATATTCATTGTTAGCGAAGTAGCATATTGGTATTACTGACAACCTTCCAGAATTGTAGTTACCTCTTTTAATTCAATATAGGGATGTTGATTGCCCCAAGCATTATTGATATAGTTGATGATATTGGTAATTTCAACCGCAGAAAGCCCTTCTATTGGAAGCATTTTATTATCATATTCTATTCCATTCACTAGAATTTTGCCTTCTAGTCCATTGATAATAATACAAGCCGTAGCAGGTCCCATACTTTTCAGCATATCAGACTGTGCCAATGGCGGATAGAGTGCCTCCAGACCACTACCATCTTCCATGTGACAGTTCTCGCAATGTTTTTTGTACAGGATAGCTCCTTCTTGGTAGGTCTTTTCTCCTGATCCACAAGCATATACGATGAATAATGGGAGTAATATTGCCCATGAAAAAATTATCTTCTTTATCATTCCTTATCCATTAATAGTTGAATATCTGCCATCAATTGATCTACAGAAGCAGGATCTGTTCCATCATACATGCCTCGTATGCGTTTTTTGCGATCAATCAAAGCAATAGAGCCCGAATGGTCAAACCCGCCAGGGGCTTTTTCGTCTTCGAGAGCCGTCAATAAATACTGGTAAGACATTCGCAGTAATTCGTCATAGCTTCCAGTCAATAGGTGCCAATTGTCTGACTCAATATGAAACTTGTCCGCATACCAAGCTAATCTCCCGACAGTATCATATCTATAATCAATAGAGTGTGATAATATGGCGAAATCTTCATTGCCTTTGTAGCGTTTGTAGATTCGTTTCATTTGTTTTTTGACCTTAGGGCAGATCGTAAAACAAGAGGTAAAGAAAAAGTCAGCAAGGTAAATTTTGCCTGCAATATCTTTTTGTGTAATGAGATTAGAATCTTGATTCAAAAAAGCAAAATCATCAATAGTATGGTCAATAGAATCCACTATTTTTTTACCATCTACTTCTTTTTCTACCAATGTTTTGAATCCATAGATTGGCAAACCGGAAGCGGTATCGTTTTTAGGCGATTGACAACTGATTAATAATATAAAAAGTGTAAGTATCACAAAACTGATTCTCATGTATCTCTATCTTTTGTTTTGAAAAAAGGGCTCAATAATGAGACAAAGATAAACAAAAACTGTTGGCTCTGAAATGTAATTTTTATAGACTTTCGTGGAGATTAAAAACAGCTGTTTTGACTCGTTTGGTAGCTATACCATCTATATCCTGCTGCAAAATGAGTTTTTGTGTAGCAGGTTGCTCGAATACTTGTTTCATATTACGAACCAAACCTAAGGGAACCTGCTGGTTCTCACAGGTCTTTAGTAGGTATTGAGCATTAACCTGCTCAAAAGCTATTTTTAGTTCTGCTGCTAGTTGGATTCTATTGATGACTCGACTAGGGTTATCTAAATATCGACTATCTTGGGCTAAATCAGGTCGATTTAGACAGGTACATAACCGCCTAAATTGTTTATTATTTCCGATGGCTAACACAATTTGTTGTTGGTCTGCGGTTAGAAACAACTCGCCATAAGGGGCAATATTAGGATGGAGACTTCCCATTTGTTGTGGGATGTGATCTGCCATAAGCCAGTTAGTTGCTTGATTGGCAAGGGAGCTAACCGCTGCATCTAGTAGAGAAGCAGTTACTAAACTTCCTTTGCCTGTCTTCATTTTATGCAATAGAGCAACCAATATTCCTTCTTTGAGTTGGTGAGCAGCCAAAATATCAATCAAGGCAACAGGCATTTTGGTAGGAGGGCTTTCAGGTTGACCATTCATGTACATAAAACCTGACTCTGCTTGTAAGACGACATCAAAAGCCACTCGATTACTATCGGATCCAAACCCCGTCAAATTAGCATAAATCAACTGTTTATTTATCTGAGATAAGGTGTCATAATCAACTCCTAGTTTTTCGGCAGCAGAAGGTTTGTAGTTGGCAATGACAATGTCTGCCTTGGCTACCAATTGATACAGTTGATCTCTGTCATGCTCTAAAGTTAGATCTAAAAGAAGGACTTCCTTGTTCCAATTGATCGCACAGTAATAGGCTGAAATAGACGCTTGTGGATCTTCTTTGGGGAGCCGCCATGTTCGGGTGACATCGCCATTCGTTCGCTTATTTTCTATTTTGAGAACTTCTGCACCTAGTTCTGCAAAAAACATCCCTACTGCGGGACCTGCTAGTACCGATGCTAGTTCTATTACCTTTAATCCTTCAAATATCTTATCCTTCATCAATTATTTCGATTTTTCGCTCGTGCGAAACATTAATACTAGGAGTTTCTCCTTCTTTCTTTTGTGTTATTCTACCTCGTACACATACTTTTTTGCCCAATAATTCTACTTCAGGACTATAAGAGAAGTTAGTGATGGCGGAAGCCCAAATCGTAACAGTGAAAATTTGATTAGGAAACTTAGTATCAAAGTTCAGGAAGACAGCTCCTGATTTAGTTTTCTTGGTAGAGACAACCGTACCGCAGACTGTTGCTTGTCTATCTATGAATAAATCTGTTTCAAGTGTATTAATCGTATTTTTAGGACGTTGATCCATTTTTAGAGGAAGAGCATTAGAAATACCTTCATCTGAAGCCTTATCCCATAGTGTCCACTCCATTTTACTTTCTAGCTCTTGTTGTTGCTCTGCGGGTAAATTAGGGAAGAAATCGATTCCTGTCATTTCTTCTACAGCATCTACTGTTGTAGCATAGGTAACCAATGGTTGATCACATGTCCCATTTTGTATGACAAAAGCAATCGCTTTTTTTTCTTTTCCCTCTAGGTCTAAGAATATTTTATAAAATTGCTTCGGAATACTTAGTTTCTTATTTTCTCCTTGAGTAATCTTAGGTAGCCCATCCTCTAAAATAGGTCCTGCGATGACAATTAATTGTTCTTTACTAGAAAAAACTTGATTTCGTCCCCATCCTTCTAACTCCGCCCATTTTTCGCGGTTCAGTTCGGGGCGTTGAGGAGCCATATTAGAATAAAAATAAGACTCACTAATAGCTGTTTTGGACCACTTGAAATCAGCAGAAGGGGCAATGTGCCCTCTATCAAAACCACTATACCAATAGTCAGGTTTGTCAGCGGTTCCTGTACTAACCTTAGGATCTACTCTAAAATCATTGGTTCTGGATAAGTTACCTTGATTGACTTGTGGTAGTACAATATGTGTCACCCAGCGTGGTTGCTCATGCTTTTCATCATACAACAAAAACATTCCAGCATGTTTGACGACTTCTGTCTCTGCAAAATTGCCCTTGGGAATACCAACGTTTTCCAAATCAGTGCGGATTGCATCTAATCGTAGCACCTCCAATTCGTTATGAATTTGGGTCTGACGTTGTGTCAATTGCTCTTTCTCAGTTTCTAATTTTTGTATCTGCTCTGCAGTACTTTGACCCATAGCAATATTGGTGGCACTTAACCATACCAATAACGAAGTAATCTTACTTAACTTCATATTTTTTCTTTTGTGGGAATGAAGAAAATTGTCATGGAGAAAGGGGCAATACTTAGGTTCTCCTCTACAAGATAACAAAAGAATGTCAAAATAAATACCAAAATCTACTGAGGACATATTGTGAACATGCATTCACAATTACTACAATAGTATTTTAGTTGTTGCAGATTAATTTATATTAGGCTAATAGTTAAGAGATTGTAGGTTGACATTAGATTTTGCACAAACAATTTTATACAGCAAGCTAGTCGTATTTTTTTCTTGAAAAAAATTACTAGAATCTAAAGGCCTAATGTATCTCGCCAATGGGTATCTTGATTACTGCTCTTTCCCCAATAAGCTGATTTAATGGTGTTGATACGTTCGCCCTTGGATACAATAGAACCTTCACCACTACCATAATTGCTGTAATATTTTTCTTCCCAACCTAATATTTGATGAGGGAAAGCAGTCTGAAATTGAATGGTTAATGCTCGGCCTGTTTCACTGTAAGTCAAGGTATAAGAGGAGATACCATTGGCTTCTTTTTTGAGTGTTGCGTTGGCTGTATAAGTTTTTGGAGCTTTATTATTGAGAACTAATACGGACATTGTTGGGATAAATTCTTGTTGTCCAGTTGGTAGAAGTTCTGGGTTTAGACGGATCCAAGACCAGATATCATCTTCTAAGATTACTTTTGGAAGGACTTTGTTCTCAAAAGAAATTCCTTCAAAATAAGAGTTTAGATTGAAGGCGATGTCATCTCCTTGATTCTTCATTTCCATATAGATCATTCCACACCATTCTTGTTGAGAAGAAGCTATTTTCAAAGAAGTATTTTCTTTTTCCATAGGGAAAAAACTACTACTCATGATCGAATAAGGATAAATGCCCGTAATAAATTTCAGTGTCTTATTCAATTTTAAGACAGGGATGTTATTACTGCTACTATTATTTGCTTTTGTATTTGATAGCTTCGAAAAAGGTTCTGTTACATAAACTAATACGGCAGAGCCTTCTCTTAGTTCTCCATATCTTGATTGAGTCAATTTATAACTTGATATCTCTGCTTTTCCATCATACCAATACTTTTGGGCTTTTTTAGAGAGCGTTCTTTTTTTAGGGGTATTGGGGCTATGATCGACTTTTGTCCCTCTAGTTTGTACAGAGGTGGCGTCGCTTTCTGGTGTTGTACTACTACAAGCATAAAAAGTAACACTGATGATTATCAAAGAAAGTGGTAATCCAAAGAAATATTTGATCGTATTCATGTGATTTGGTTTTAGAGCATGTTTAAATTTATCTTAATTCATAATATGAAATCCCTTTTTCTACTACTTTTCGTCTATTTTTTGCTCAATAGCTAAGGCTATTCATCAAAAAATGAGTCTCAATTAGCAAAAAAATGGTACTCATATTATTGAAAAATACAATTTTAAACATGCTCTTATATGTAAAAATGGAAGTGGCTTTTATTCAAAAATAGAATTTTAGACATTTTGTTGTACTAAATCATAATTGATGTTGATCTTTTGGGCAGGATTCGAACTTAAGTGCTTCAATGGCAACGGTTTTTGTGAAAATCTGATATTAATCTAGTCTACATGTTTACACCTATTCTTAGGTATGTTTTACTCTTTGGTAAGAGTATGTTCTAAATGGTTAGCTGGTGTTCAGTTATTACTATTCAGGTGCATAGAGTGAGCACTATTAATTTTTCTTTTAGAAGTGATTTAAGCTTAGTCCTTATTTTTGAAACAACTTCAATAAATTCATTCCGACAGTCTGTCATCCTAGAAATAATCTAGTATATTAGAGCAACAATACCTAACCTTCTATTAAAGAACTGATATGAATATCCAATCAATTGAACTCAAACATACTAATCCCTCTATGGGGCCACATGAGACGATTACAACAGTAACTTTAACCATAATTGCCAAACATGAAGCGATGGTGAATGAATTTTTGGATCAAGCGATTATCAACGATACGGCTAGTATGAGAAATTACTTAGAAGGGGTTCAGGCAAATGATGAAGCACTACTAGAAAATGTGATGGCTAATAGCCCGAAATCTGACCTCCGTTGTGGTGAATCGATTTCGCACCTCACGTTTTATTTTGAAGATTCAGAAAAAGTTACCATTCATGATGTTTATAGAGGGTATCGATTGACCAATTTTTATCCTACTTTTACGAAATACATGGTCGATAATGGTGTTGTAGATAAATATAGTGGATGGGATCGCCCTAATTTGGGAACGATACTTCCCCCAGAACCTTTAGATTTTTCTAGCGAGAAGATAGAAATTCCCCCAACAGAAGAATAATCATTTATTCGACTGAATAAACATCAAGTATTTTTAGTAAAAAAACTAACTTATGAAAGTTGACCAATTATATACGAAATGTCTAGCTCAAGGAGCTTATTATATAGAATCAAATGGAGAAGCAGCGATTATTGATCCCCTACGAGAGACGCAGCCCTATTTAGATTTACTGCAAAAGAATTCTACTCAGCTAAAGTATATTTTTGAAACGCACTTTCATGCAGATTTTGTGTCTGGACATGTAGATTTAGCACAAAAAACAGGAGCAACGATTGTTTTTGGGCCGAATGCTGACACAGATTATACCATTCATTCTGCTAAGGATACCGAAGTGTTTGAGGTAGGAGAGTTCAAAATAAAAGTGCTCCATACTCCTGGACATACTTTAGAATCAACTACCTATTTATTGATAGATCCAGAGGGGAAACATCAGGCTATCTTTACAGGAGATACGCTATTTATTGGAGATGTTGGTCGACCTGATCTAGCAATCAAATCAAATTTGACGGAAAAAGATTTGGCAGGTATGTTATACGATTCTTTACGTAATAAGATAATGCCTCTAGGGGATGATATTATTGTTTATCCTGCACATGGTGCAGGATCTGCTTGTGGTAAAAACATGAGTAGTCAAACTTTTGATACCTTAGGGAATCAGAAGAAGACAAATTATGCCTTGCGTACGGATATGACCAAAGAAGAATTTGCAACAGAGGTTTTGGATGGCTTGGGGCAGGCTCCTGCTTATTTTGCTAAAAATGCGTTGATGAATAAAATGGGGTATCCTAGCCTAGATGTAGTAATGAAAAATGCTTTAGTTGGTCTTACACCAGAAGCATTAGAAACTAAAACTAAGCTTCATGATGCTATTTTGTTAGATACTCGCAAACCAGCTTTATTTAAAGATGGTTTTATTAGAGGCAGTATCAGTATTGGTATTGATGGTGGTTTTGCTCCTTGGGTAGGAAATGTATTAAAGGATATTAAGCAAGCTATAATTTTGATTTGTGATGAGGGGAGAGCAGAAGAGGTGGTCACTCGTTTGTCACGAGTAGGCTATGATAATATTATTGGCTATCTAGAAGGTGGTTTTCCAGCTTGGGTAGCATCAGGAAAAGCAATTGCTAAAATTTCTACGATAGAAGCTAATGAAATAATATCAGAAATAGATCAACGTACGGTATTGGATGTTCGCAAACCAGGTGAATATGGAGCAGCACATCTAGAGGGGGCTTTATCTTTTCCGTTAGGTCAGATTAATGCAAATCTCTCACAACTCAATAAAGACGAACCTTATTTTGTGCACTGTAAGAGTGGATATCGATCTATGATTGCAGCGTCTGTATTGCAAGCCAATGGTTTTAATAACTTGGTGGAGGTAAGAGGTGGTTTTTTAGCATTGCAAAAGACAAATTTATCGGTAGTGACTAGTCAGTGTTCTTCTAAGTAGGAGGATAAAACTAATCTCTAATAAAATCAAGCGATATTTTTGACTCTAATTTCGTTGAAAAGCCTACTTAATTAGAGTCAGAGTAGCTTTAATCATAGAGTCTAGTTGATTCTTATTGGCTTCAATTTTGGAAACTACTCTAATACCATTAATGAAGGTGAATAGGACTTGACTAAGGATACGAGGGTCATTGTCCCTACTAATTTGCTGTTGTTGAATTCCTTTTTGCAGATATTCTTCTAACAATTTTTCAAATTCTTTTTGATTAGTATAGACTACCTGTCGAACCTCCTCATCGTGTGGTAAGAGTTCTGTTGTTGTGTTGACGATGAAGCAGCCTTTGCAACACTCTTGTTGTGATAGAGCCTCTTGTATGGCAAAATCAAATAATTTTTGAAGTCCTTCTACGACATGATCGGCTGTACTCAATAGCTGTTTGATCCCTGCTCGGCTAGTTGCTTGATAGTGATTAAGAGCTTTTATGAATAGCGTTTTTTTATTACCATAGGTAGTATATAGGCTCGCTCGGTTGATACCAAGGTGAGCTACTAAATCTTGTATAGAGGTCGCAAAATAGCCTTTTTCCCAGAATAATTCAGTTGCTTTTATCAAGACAGCTTGTTCGTCGAATTGTTTGATTTTAGGCATAAGACAGGGGGCATTTGATGAAAAATTTTGTAGAGTAAGCATAGCTTACCCTACAAAATTACATAATAAGAACATTCATTCCAAATTACTATTCGTAATAACAATTAATACTTTCTAATGAATTTGTCGGAAAATGCTCTAAACTAATGAATGTAAATTACTTCCACCATCAATATTAATCTCACTTC
>CAYOJF010000101.1:0-17757 GCA_964404215.1 uncultured Aureispira sp.
AATTCACGAGATTTCAACTAATTTGGACGAACTCTTATTTCGTCTTCAACTCTGTATAGTATTTGTAAAAATAAGGAATGGTTTCAATTCCTTTATAGTAATTGAATAATCCGTAATGTTCATTTGGTGAGTGAATGGCATCTGAATCTAAACCAAATCCCATCATGATAGTCTTCACGTTTAAGACTTCTTCAAATAGAGCCACAATAGGAATAGAGCCACCACCACGCTGTGGAATAGGATCTTTACCAAATGTTTCTTTGTAAGCCATAGCTGCCGCTTGGTACTCCACTCCTTCTGAAGGAGTCACAACAGGCTCCCCACCATGGTGAGGGGTTACTTTGACCTCTACTGAATCCGGAGCAATACGCTCAAAATGCTCTTTAAAAATAGCTGTAATTTCATCAGAGGTTTGATTTGGGACCAAACGCATAGAAATCTTAGCATAGGCTTTGGATGGCAAAACAGTCTTCGCTCCTTCTCCCGTATAACCACCCCAGATACCATTGACATCCAAAGTCGGACGTATAGAAGTACGCTCTAATGTTGTATATCCTTTTTCGCCCTGTACTGCTTCTATATCCAAGTGTTTTTTGTATTCATCCAACGAAAACGGTGCTTCGTTCATTGCTTTTCGTTCTTCATCAGATACGATCTCTACTTTATCATAAAAACCAGGTATCGTGATGTGTCCATCATCATCATGTAGAGATGCAATCATTTTAGCCAATACATTGATTGGATTCCCAACACCACCACCATATAAGCCAGAGTGCAAATCTCTATTCGGTCCAGTCACTTCTACCTCTACATAACTTAATCCACGCAAACCGGTACAAATAGAAGGGATATCGTTTGCTATCATTCCTGTATCAGAAATCAAAATGACATCACAGGCTAATTTATCGGCATTTTCTCTCAAGAAAGGCTCTAAATTATCCGATCCCACTTCTTCTTCCCCTTCTATCATAAACTTGATATTACATGGTAAGCTATCTGTTGCCAACATACTCTCAAAAGCTTTGACGTGCATGTACATCTGCCCTTTATCATCACAAGCTCCTCTTGCAAATACAGCTCCATCAGGATGCAATTCTGTTTTTTTGACTACTGGCTCAAATGGACCTGAAGTCCATAACTCCAATGGGTCTGGTGGCTGTACATCATAGTGTCCATAGACACAAACTGTTGGGAGATTAGGATCAATTATTTTTTCAGCATAAACAATAGGATAACCACTTGTCTCGCACAACTCTACCTTATCCGCTCCAGCTTTGATCAAACTATCTTTGATGAAACCAGCCGTACGAACTACATCTTCCTTATATTTAGAATCTGCACTAATAGAAGGTATTCTTAATAAATCAAACAACTCATCTAAATAGCGTTGTTTATTATCACTTTGATATGATTTTACTTTTTGCATAATTTTATATTGTTTGGAGTATATTCCAATTTACTTTAATTCGTAATACAAACATACTCTTAGGAAAAATCAATTTCTGTATTATCACCAATATTCAAACTTTGGCTCAGCCCTTTGATAGAAGCATCACTGCCTATAATAGACTTATGTAGTACAGCTTCTTCAATGGAAGCATAGTTGCCAATAATCGAATTGCGAACAATAGCATAGTTCAGAGTCGAGCAATCTCCAATCGTGACGTTAGGTCCAATAATTGAATTCTGTATACAGCAGTTTTTACCAATACTAACAGGCTGAACAATAATAGTATTCTCAAATTCGGGCAAAGCATACGTAGCATTTCCTTGTCGTTTCAATAAGACGGCATTCGTTGCTAGCAAAATATCTTTTTTACCACAGTCATACCAGTTATCGACTTCGAAAGCGGTGAATTCTACCCCCTCGTCTATCATATACATCAGAGCATCTGTCAGTTGATATTCATCAATTGTTCTAATATCATTTTCGATAATATGATGGAGAGCTTTCATCAAGGCAGGCACTTCTGTAATCTTATAAATACCAACCAAAGCTAAATTCGATTTAGGAATTCTCGGTTTTTCCACCACCTTCTTAATGAATCCTTTTTCGTTTATTTCAGCTACCCCAAATTCCCTAGGATCATCTACCTTCTTAACCGCCAAACAAGAATTAGGTTGTTGCAAAAGAGCTTTTAGATCTCCTTCCACGATAGTATCTCCCAATACAATCAATATCTCAGAAGTGTCTTGATAAGAAGCGGCAGCTATCCAAATAGCATGTCCCAATCCCAATCGTTCATCTTGATACAGATAAGTGATATTTAAAGTAGGATAATTCTCATCAATATAAGCTTTGATTTTGTTACCCAGATAACCAATTACCAATACAAATTCTTCTATATCTGCTTCTTCTTGTAACTGGTCAATAATAGAAGCAATAAGTGGCTTTCCTGCTACAGGAATAAGTGGTTTGGGTTGTGTGTAAGTATGTGGTCGGAGGCGTGTCCCAGCCCCTGCCACTGGTATGATGGCTTTCATATTGTGACTGTGTTCTGTAAATAAAAATTAATTAACACGACTCTACTATTAATCACCACTCAAAATGGTCTCATAATAGTTAGGAACTTGAATTGCTCTAAGTTAGGAGTTTTGAAGATGACTAAAAAATAAGAACTCATTTTTTATCAAAATAGTTTGGAAGCGATTAGGGACTATTTCCCTTAGTTATACTAGACTAGCAGAAGTTACTACTATTAGGTTATTCTTTTAGCTATTATTTCTCTATATTTGTAAGCTATACTTAACCAACTAACTTTTTTGAGGCAAGGAAAGCTTAATAGAAAGTCATTTATGACCTAATGCCTCTATTTTTATAAAATTATGTTTAAGAATTAAACATCAAAATCAACGATTTGGGCGAAAATGAATTGATTTGAGAATTCAATTGCAGCTTGAAGTTAATTTTTAAACAGGTTTTAAATTTCCTATATCAAATACGGTTAGAATCCTCTTAACGTCTACTACATAATTATTGGGATATCATTCGTTATCAAAAAGCAAAAACTATGGCGTCTAAACACTTACTAGAAGACTTTAATCCTGTTTCGAAGGAAGAGTGGATGGTAGCAATTGAAAAACACTTAAAGGGCAAAAAAGCAGATTCTTTAGATTGGAACTTGACCGACACCCTCACTATTTCACCTACAGTTAGAGCTAGTGACACCACTAGTCATTCTCTAGGCACAATTGATCTATCTGCTGCTAATGAGTGGTATATTACCGAAAAAATAATTGTTCAGGACAACAACTACCAACAGGCCAATCAACTAGCATTAGAAGCACTCCAAAAAGGAGCAAATGGACTCTGTTTTGTATTAAACAGCCTTCCTTCTTCCTCCAACTTAGAAGAACTCTGGAAGGATATCATATTAGAGTTGATTCCAATCCATCTGGAAGGAACGGTCATTGAAACCAATGCCGCTGCCCTATTAGAACAAATACTAGCCGTAAAAGGAAGTTCGAAATGGCGAGGAAGTTGGTCTGGCAACAGCTTTTCGCAAGATCAATTATTATGGTATCTACAACAATCAACAGATTTCTTATCTTTCCAACCAATCACTATTCAAATCAAAGAACATAATGCTGATGAATTAGCTCAGGCACTACATCAAGCAAGTTTATGGATTGATTTTCTTCTACAAAATGATATTGACGAGCGTCAAATTGTCGATCTCTTTCGTTTTGAATTAGAGACGAACGAGTTGTATTTTATAAATATTGCTATTTTCCGAGCATTCAGAAGACTATGGTTAGGGATATTGGAGGCTTACCGAATTGAAGAGGCCACTTATCCGTTTGTACATGCCAGTACCACACTCAGTAAAGAGAAAGACAGTCCACACTGGAATATGATTACAGCGACTACTCAAGCTATGTCTGCTGTTATTGGAGGCGTTGACAGTTTAGCGGTTTGTCCAGGAGAAGGCTGGGACACCACGGATCATTTTTCTAGAAGAATTGCTAGAAATGTTCAACATTTATTGGTTTCAGAGAGTTATCTTGATCGAGTAACCGATCCTGCTGCTGGTGCTTACTATATCGAACAAATTACTGATAAGTTAACAACAGAAGCTTGGCAAAAATTTTGCTCTTATTAGATATAACTTCTAAACTAACACCTTCTTTATCCAATCATTCTACTATCGTTGATAACCCTCTCTTTGTACTAGAAAGGATTATCACCCCTATTCCATGAAAACCAATCTTCCATATCTTTGCATTTTTTATGTGTTTTTATTTTGTTGTCTGACATCTACTCGTGCTCAAGACAGAGTCCTCTCTAAAGCTACTGCCGATGCCCTCAACAACTATTTAATCTATTCTAACGAAGTAGTTTTTGGTGTCAATATTATGTACAACGACTTTTGTTTGCTCAATGAACAATTTAATCAATTTGCAGAAGGAAAATCGGATACGATACGCTACACCAAAGAAAAGGTGCTTAACAATTATAAATACTTCCCTGTCTATCCAAGAGACTTATTCAATACTATCTACAATGAAAACATTCACATCCCCTACGACAAAAGAGGGGCTCCTCTCAAATTAATTGGGAAAGTAGTAAGTGTTATTGACGAAATACAACGAACTAGAAATACACTAGATCGATATATACAGTCTGAAGACTATCGCCGAGATAGTGTACTCCAAAAAGGCTATAAACTCCTACGTAGAGTCGAGGTTCTTTATTATGATATTTTTACGCTGCAAGAAAAACTATACTGGAGCCTCCAAACGATTATGGCGAGTTACGAACTACCTGCTATAGACAATGATCTTCTAGTCGTTATTCAAGAACTGCAACCACTATTGACTCAGTCTAAAGTATTGATTAAATCTGTCCGAGCCAAAGATGTTAGCAGCTCTCTAGCATTTGAACTAAAGAAACAAAAAGAGTTGATCAATATATTGCAACAACGAAAAAAGACACTCTTTGCTGATATTCCACCCGATCTTAAAAATCTCAAATCAACACGTAATCGATTCGACAACTTGCTTGGAAAGGCCAATCAACTATACACCAATGCTAATGAATACTTAATCAACCCTTCTTATCAAGAACTGCCTCACCCTCCCAGCCACTACTACTACAATGTTCGATTATTGAGTCAGTACAACCGCTATGGAGATGGTCTGGCCACTTTATTCAATAAAATAATCACCAACAGTAGTAACTACTGGCTCTATGAGCATGAAATGCCCTTCTTGTTTGCGGTAGTATATCCAGATATCCCAGCCTATGCTGCCATGCAGCCTGATTCCATCCCTGATGCAGAAGCCTTTATCAAAAAAATAATGGAAGAGCGAGCCAAAAAGGATAGTATAGCTCTCGTAACTAAAGATAGTCTATCAGCAGATTCTATTGCTAAATCAATAATGGTGATTCCTTCTGACACCCCCTCTATGGAAGGGTATGCCACCAATAACTTAGTCTTTTTGTTGGACATATCTTCTTCGATGAATACTCCAGAAAAATTGCCTTTACTCAAAGATGCTATGAAGTATCTACTTGATCTAATGCGAGAAGAAGATAAAATTACGCTCATTACTTACTCTACTAAAGCTGAATTACTACTTCCCCCTACTTCTGCCCTACTCAAAGATAGTATTCTTAATACTATCAATCAGCTACAAACAGAAGGCGTCAGTAATGCTAATGTTGGGATTAATTTGGCCTATACCATCGCTCAGAAAGCCTATATCCCCAATGGCAACAATCGGATCATACTCGCTACCGATGGTGGATTTAAAGTAGAGAAAAGAATAAAGAAAAAAATAAAGAAAGGAAGTAAGCAGAGAGATAAAACCTATTTGAGTGTTTTTTATTTTTCAGCCAAAGAATTCAATCACAATAAAGTCTTTTTGGAAGATATTGCTCGTTGGGGAAAGGGGAAATATAGCTATATAGAACCCGAAAATGTAGAAGAAACCTTGCTGCGTGAAGCTCAAGCTGTTCGTAAAAAGTAAGAGCATGTTTAATATTATTGTCTAAAATTTAATTTCAAGCCACTTTAAACAACTTCGCTATACAATTTATCCTAAAGGGTACTTTGGTATACGTCATCTATACCCTAAATCTACGCTTCTTCTTATTATCCAATGACGTACATGGGACTAAAGAGAGCCTTATAACACTTATTTTGCACTTCTAGTTCATTTTCCAATCGTTCAAAAAACTCATTATCCCTATATTTTACTATATTGGCTATTCTTAAAATTTAATTAAATAAAAAATAAAGAAAAAATTATGGGGCAATATACAGTAATGGGACTCGCTTGGGTTTTCTGTAGTATATGGATTGCTTTTGTGATAGCAACCAACAGAAAAGAACATCCTAAAGTACTATTTTATCTATTTTTCGTCGAAATGTGGGAGCGTTTTTCCTACTATGGAATGCGTGCTTTATTGGTTTTGTACATGACGAGTGAAATCATGAACTATACAACCAGTGACGCTTATGGTATTTATGGTGCTTACGGTGCTTTGGTGTATGCAACACCACTTTTGGGGGGATTAGCAGCCGAAAAATTTATGGGGTACCGTAAAGCGATTCTTTGGGGAGCTTTCTTGATGATGGTTGGTCACTTCTTAATGGCAATAGAAAACGAAACGATATTCCTTACTGCTCTTGCATTACTAATAATGGGTAATGGCTTTTTCAAGCCAAATATTTCCAGTATGATTGGTAAATTTTATGCAAAGACAGACCCTAGACGTGATGGTGCTTTCACTATATTCTATATGGGTATCAATATTGGTGCATTTCTATCAGGGTTAACTTGTGGAGCCCTGGGATTGGACCCTAACTTTGGATGGCACTATGGTTTTGGATTAGCAGGTATAGGAATGCTTGTTGGTCTGATTATCTTCTGGGTAGCAGAGCGTAATGGAGTACTAGGAGACAAAGGTCATGCACCACACTTGGTAGCTTCAGCAGGTGGCGTTGACACGATCGCTAATAGCAATGAAGATACCTTAGAAGATATTTTGGATGACGTTAACATACCAAGTGATTCAACAGCAGTAGCTGATAATCAAGTTGAGTCTTTTGTATTTGTAGACAATCCTGTTGAACCAAAAGTATTTGGAATTCCTGTTAATCTTGCTATTTATGCTGCTTCATTATTAGCTATTCCTTTCTTTTTGTTCCTTATTCAGCACAATGATATACTAGATTTTGGTATTGGTGGCATTGGTGCTATCATGGTTCTTTACCTATTGGCTGGGTCTATGAAGTATGAAAAAGTACAACGAGAACGTATTTGGGTAATTGTTACCTTATTCTTCTTTACGATTATTTTCTGGACATTCTTTGAGCTAGCAGGTAGTGCATTAACTGTATTTACGATCAACAATGTACGACCAAATGATTATTTGAATGCTGCAATGTTCAATTCATTGAATCCATTCTTTATCATGCTATTTGCTCCAGTCTTTTCTTGGATTTGGGTCAAACTAGCTCAAGCCGATAGAGAACCATCAGCTCCTGTCAAGTTTGGGATTGGATTAATCTTACTAGGAGCTGGATTCTTAGTCTTGAACTTATCTAGTGCTGGTGCGATTAAAGGTATGATTGCTCCTATGTTTATGGTATTCTTGTACTTATTGCACACATTGGGTGAATTAACACTTTCTCCTGTAGGTTTATCAATGGTAACTAAATTGGCTCCTGGACAAATTGTAGGATTTGTAATGGGCTTCTGGATGATGGGGTCTTCTTTTGCTCACCAAGCAGGTAAAACCATCGCACGATTCACTGTAGTCCCAGAAGGAACACCACCAGAAGAGTCACTAGCATTATGTCTTTCTGTTTTCAATAACTTAGGATTAGTGGCTGTTGCATCAGGTATTTTCTTGATTTTTGCTTCTATTGTTATTTCAAAATGGATGCACGGTATCAAATAAACAATTACTCTACAACTCTGCAAAGGAGCGGTAGTAGCTAAAAATATGAAGCCCCATTTCTATGATAGAAATGGGGCTTATTTATACGCTAAGAGCATGTCTAAGGACTTTCATTTTCCATAATATCTAACAGGCGTTTTTCTTTATCGGTCAGTTCTGTTTTTCTATTCCATTTTTTCTTACGAAAAACTTCTGACCAAGCAAGTGGGCTAAACAAATTCATAGGTGGTAATTGCCCCTGTTCTTCACATTTAGAAATTCGTTGATCTAAAACTTTTTTTGTATTATCCATTGCATTATGTTCCAAAAATTCCCCTAACTCCAACAACCATTCCTCCGACATATTATTATCTGCTATTTCGTTCAAGACATCTTCTCTAGTAGACGGCATAGCCAAAAAGTTAGCACTTAAATTATCTCTATTCAACCAAGGACCTACCACCACTTCGGCTAATGTATCTTCTAATGAATCCAAAGTAATCATTAGTGTATAAGTAGTCCCTCTAATAGAATCTGGCAATCGGACTTTCTTATTCTTCATCCCCAAATAAGAAAATAGTAATTGCTGTCCTTCTTTAGCAACAATAGAATACCTTCCTGTCACGTTAGCCATAGTACTAGAATTCGCCTGCTGTACAGCTACAGTGGCAGCAATAGGATTTTGAGTACTCGTTGTTATTAGTCCTTGTACTACTATCAACTTACCCTGAGCAAATAGTACCGCCCCCATTAAAAGCTGCGATACAATCAATATAATTTTTTTTCTACTTTCCAATGTAATACCTTATGTTTAGAGTGAGTTTAAAACTATTTTAGTTCGCCTAAATAAACGTAGTACAACCTATTAACCGTTGGTAATTCTTTTTTGATGAAAAAGTATTTCTCTATCATACTCCTTTCTTTTGTCTTGCTCATTGGTGTCCTAAACACTAGCTGGGCACAGAAAACATTTTTGCCTTTTGATACCCTTTCTAATGATGATATCCAATTACTAGAAATCAACTTACCTGCCTTAAATATTTATTGTTTTTCTACTACTGTTACCAATGATAGTGTCTTATTAGTATTGCCTGAAGGGTTACCACGAGGATACTATGAAGTCTACTATAATCAAGATACCAATTGTTTGGCTTTAGCCTATTATAACTATGGCTGGTCTGCTTATATCCAACAGTTCTATAAAGACGGGACTATGAAAAGTGATACAGAGTGTAACAGCCAAGGGACATGGCATGGATTACATATTCTATACTATCGAAATGGTACTGAAGCTTGGCATGCCGAATTTATCAATGGTGTACTAGATAAACGCTATCGGTTAGATTATTTGGAGGTAGAAAATGTCACGGAAGCTGCTCTAAAAACAAAAAAACTATTTGGGAAATATAGCTTCTCACCAACCCCCTCTCGTGCAAGAAAAGATCAAATTGAACTCAAAAAAGATGCGACTTTCATATACAGTGTAGCAATCAACCAAAAAGCATTTTCACAACATTATTCAGGTACTTGGACAATAAAAGAAAACTATCTTCAACTAGAACTTCAAGAAGATATTTGGCAGTTTCCTATCAGAAAATTTGTCATCAAAGGAACGGTACATCTCACTCATTTAGAACTCATAGAAATAAAAGATTGGGGAGTGGAATGGTATCGTTCTGAATACAAAAAAAAATAGCCTTTGTTAGTAGTGAGCTAACAAAGACTATTAGAGCCTGTTTAAAAATACAGACAACAACCAAATTACTTGACCATTACTTTCCCCGTCCCTATCAGTTCGCCATCACCACTCAATCTAAAAAAGTAAATGCCTGTATTCAATCCTTCTCGATGTAGCGTTATCTGTTCCCCTCCTATTACTTGCTGCTGTTGCACCACTCGTCCCATGGCATCGACCAATATCACTTCCAATTGATTAAACGAAGTTCCTTCAATTTCTAATGTAGCTGTGGTATGCATTGGGTTAGGGAATACATTGATCTGTAAGTTATCATCATTGCTAATTTTCCGAACATTATCAATAATGAAATTGGCATCAATAGTATGAAAGACGGTATTGGTCCATATAGGAGCATTCCAATCAAAGAAAATCCCTGCCTTATTCTTAATTATAGTTCCTAATGGATTAGCTGATTTTTGAGCAATTTTGAACTTAAAAAATCCGTGAGATAAAGGCTCATTGGTCGTACTATCCACTAGTAGAATATTATCAAAAGTCACCCTCAAAGTACCCGTATCAACTAACTCCCACGTATACGAGTGACTACTTGCTCCCATTTGAATACTGGTTTTGTCTAGAAATGGAGATAAAGTATCAACTACTACCACCTTAAAAGCGGTATCTGTTCCTGTATTCTGAAAGCGAATCATGTATTCTATATCTGTATCCGCCTCTATTGCATGACTAACACCATAACCAATCGGAAAAGCTTGTTTGTCGTTAGGATCAAAAGAACCTCTGTTTGCTTGACAATCAATAGAAACAGTAGGGCTTTCGTCTGCATCTGGATATTGCAACAAATTTCCAGGATTAGCTCCTGTCGTTGTCAAAAAAGTAAATCGAGTAGCAGTTGCTGCACTAAAGGTATTCGTCGGATGATTAGGATCCTGCTCCGCAGCTAGTCGGTAAGTAGCTCCTATCGTTTGAATCCGTTCAATAATACTATCGCCACTATTAAGTTGATAAGGTCTTGTAAGCAACATAACATGGTCTTCTGTCACAAAGTATTGTCGCATGGCATTCATATTACCACTCCCTATATTTTTGAGTACAAACTCTACATCACTTCCTATGATAGTAGAGCGAACTTGTATATCAGAACCATCCCAAAGTAAACTGGGTACAATACAACTAGAATCTGGATAAATACGAGCATCTACACAATGTACTTGTCCTAATATAGCACTACAACTAACCGCTGTTTGGATGGTAAAACTACCACAGTCACTCCATTGAACTGTATCTAACTGAAATGTATATACATTACCAACAGTAGTATAGGGCAAACTAGCCCCTAACACTGTCAAAAAAGTGTCTAATTCTACTGTTACATAAACTCCAGTAGCATCTATTGTTCCATCATTGCAGTAATTAACATAATATGTATTGGTACTACATCTTCTAAGAAAAGGCGTTGATATATCTACTTCCATAAGTGGACAGTTGACTAAAGGTTGAGCAGCAAAATTAAACGTATCTACATTCGCTAGCGTACTAAAAGTCAATACAACACTATCAGGACAGCTCTCCCACAAGTGATTAGGTGACATTGCTCTAAGCGTAAAGGTTCCTGTATCTGTTGCATAAATAGCATAATCTCCATTCGCATTGGTAGTAGCATAATAGTGTACTCCATTCACTTCAGCTTCCACTAACCAGCTAGCCATATTTTGCTCTGTAGTATCTCTTGAACAATCAAAGTTTCTATCTGCATAAATATTTCCTCTAAAAGTGTGCTGAGGTATTGAAGCTATAATATGATTAGTGTCGGTCTTTACAATATAGAGTTTATCAATGTACTGCCCCACCATAATATAACCTCCATCATTCGTCAATTCTATATCTAGACCTTTACTGACATAAGACATAAATGAAGGAGAAGGCAAAGTTGTTTGTCTTACTACTCTTGTATTAATATCATATTCCATAATAGCTGCTCGTGTACTAGTAATACCAGGAGGAGCGGCAATAGGAAGTACTTTAGTAAAACCTGTTCCTATAACATACCCATTTGGATCATATCGCAGTTCGTTTATTTCCCCTTCTTGAGTACTATTTATTATGACAGGACTTCCAAAAGTACCTTGTTTATCTACTAGTCCCAAAGCAGAATGATTAGCCATTAAGGAAAAATCTTGCATACTGACTACAAAACTACTATCTGGTAGTTGAACCACTCCTTCTAATGTAAATGCAGGCTGCATTGTAGATTGCCAAATACTATCTCCTATTGCATCTAACTTATAAATAGAAGCTACATTAGCTTGACTCCCAACAACAACATAACCATTACTATGAGTAGAAATCACTCGATTTCCAATAATTGTTCGCAGTATTTTTTGCCATAAAATATTACCATTCGCATCTACCTTAGTTAGGATTGTAAAATCATCTGGTCCTGGTGCTCCTAGATTCAAACTTCCTGATAACAAAATCATATAATTTCCATCAGCAGTAGTATCAATACGTGTTTTAAAAATAGTAGCAGTCGTTGGTAAGCTACTAAAAGCGTTCGATAAAAAATTTTGTTTTACCCAAATAGTATCTCCTATACTATTCGTCTTCATTAACAGAATACCTGTTGTAGGTCTAGAAGTCATGAAAGAATTTGCACCTGCTACTAATAAATCACCTGTTATTGTTTCTACGACAGAGATATCACTCAATCCATAAATATTCGCTATTGTATCTGTCCCAGCAAAGTAATTTCGTTTCCATATAGTATTCCCCGAAGCGTCTAGTTTACATAAAAATGGATATTCTCTAGGTGCCCCAGTTACCAAATCTTGTATACCAGCGGCAATATATCCGCCCGAACGGCTTTCCAGTACATCTAATCCTTTATTGACTCCCCCCCCAAACTGATTAGAGGACATCCCTGCTATGACTCTACTCCATGTAGTCTGTGCTATACTACTAGGTATTTGTGTAAACACCCCTACTAAAAGCAGGAGGATGGATAATAATTTTTTCATTATTTAGTGGTTTATATTTTCTGTACTATTTGACATTACAAACATCGTAATTAGATAGTACAAAAAAAATTACATATTTTAGATTTTGTTTACTAAAACAACAAACAAAAAACATTTAAAACATTAACTTCCAATACTTTACAATAAAAATTGTTTATATAAATGAATAAGGCAAAGGTGATAAAAATACTTCAGACTTTTTCTACCAGCGAAAAACGTAATTGCTTAGCATGGATAGAATGTCCTATGCATAATAAACGAGAAGATGTGATTCAATTCTATCATTTTTTTTGGAAGTATAAAGAGTCTCCACAAAAATTAACTAAAAAAGCCGCTTGGGCTTTTATCTATCCTAATACTATATATAATGATGGTAAAATGCGACAAATTATGTTCAGAACACTCTCTAATATTGAGCAATTTCTGCAATACCAACGACTACAAAAAAATCCTATAGAAGGGGCACTATTATTACTACAAGATTTGCAAGAACGACAACTTTCTAATATAGTGGACCTCACGATCAATCAAACTCAACGGCTGCTACAAGACAAAGTTTCCTCTAACTGGGAAGGACTTAGATACCAGTACCAACTCGAAACAATCGTATACGACACTGCAGAGCAACAACAACGTACGATTCCACTCAATCTACAAGAATTATCAGATGCACTAGACATACAATACTTTGCTGATAAGCTTCGGAGAGCTTGCTTACTCTATTCTCGACTGGTTGTTTTTCAAATGGATTATCAACCTCGTATGTTAGAGGTCGTACTTCATCAAGTCAAGACATCCAACTATTTAGATATTCCTGCTATTGCTATCTATTACAACTGTTATCTTGCTTTGACAGCAGCCGAAAATAATGAACACTATTTTCAAAATATGATGGAACTTCTCCAGCAGAATAAAATGAGTTTTCCTCAACAAGAAATACGAGAACTGTATTTATTGGCGATTAATTTCACTATCAAAAAACTAAATACGGGCTCACAATGGTACCTCGAAAAAGCATTTGAACTCTATCAGACGGGCATTAAAGAAGGCTACTTAATTCAGCAAGAGGTTATCTCCCCTTTTACCTTCAACAATATGGTGAGTATTAGTATTTCGATGAAAGCTTATCAGTGGGTCACCGAATTTATAGCTCAATATGCTGAAAAAATTCCCATCGAATCTCAAGCTAGTATTCGACAAGAATGTTTGGCAAAACTGCACTATGCTCAAAATGAGTATGCAAAAGCTCAATTACTACTAGTACAAGTAGCCCCCAAAGACATATTGCGTATGCTCTCCTGTAAAGTACTTTTAGCTCAAATTTATTATGAAACGGAGGAACTAGATGCACTCGAATCGCTACTCCATAGCCTCAAAACATATCTAGTACGAAAAGAGGTTGTTGGTTATCATAAAGAAAATTATAAAAACATTGTCTACTATATGCAAAAGCTCCTCAAGTTAAATCCATTTGACAAAAAAGCTAAGCAACAACTTTATACTACTATCAGTAGTGTATCTCCACTTACAAGCAAAAAGTGGTTATTAGAACAGCTGATTCCTCCTCAATAAAAAAAACCTACTTGTATTCATACAAGTAGGTTTTTCTGTTAGGGCCTGTTTAAAAATTAACTTCAAGCTGCAAATGCCTGATTTAGAATTCAATTGCACCTTTTTTAAGTCATGATAGCTAAGGCTATCAAACTCAAAAAGAGGCTTATTCAATCCTTAAATCAATGCATTTTCGCCCAAATAATTGATTTTGAAGAACTTAATTCTTAAACATGCTCTTATAGTATGTTTATCTTATACATCTTCCGTAGCTTTCAATTTCTCCATATTGTAGGTCATCTGAATCGTTTCGATAAACTCATCTAATGATCCATCCATTACTTCAGGTAAATTATATTTAGTCAAACTGATACGGTGATCAGTCACCCTACTTTGTGGATAATTGTATGTCCTGATCTTTGCAGAACGGTCTCCCGAAATACCTAACTTATTTCGCAACGTAGAGATACTATCTTCGTGTTCTTGCTGTTGCAATTCATATAGCTTGGCATAGAGTTTCTGCAAGGCAATTTCTCTATTTTTGAGCTGCGAACGTCCATCTTGACACTCTACTACTACACCAGAAGGTTTGTGCGTAACACGCACCGCTGACTCTGTCTTATTGACATGCTGTCCACCTGCACCTGATGCACGGAACGTATCCCATGATAAATCCGCTTTATTAATTTCAACATCTTCCATCTCGAAAATAGGCATTACCGCGACAGAAGCTGCCGAGGTATGTACCCGTCCTTGAGATTCCGTTTTAGGAACACGTTGTACACGATGTGTACCCGACTCATATTTAAGCGTACCATAGACATTGTCTCCTGATACCATCAGCACTACTTTACTAAATCCCCCTGATTCACTTTCGTTAGAAGTGATGTATTCCTTTTTCCAGCCTTTTTTATCGATATAACGCTCATACATGCGTAGTAAGTCTCCTGCAAAAATTGCTGCTTCATCTCCACCTGCTCCAGATCTAATTTCGATATTAACATCTTTTTCATCTTCAGGATCCTTCGGAATTAGCATCATACGAATATCTGCCTCAAAAGGTTCTCTTTCGCTTTGCAACTCTTGCAAGTCCATCTTTGCCATTTCTACAAATTCTGGATCATCTCCATCACTGATTATCTCTTCGCACTCTTCTATTTGGAGCAACATATTGTGGTATTTATCGTGTGCTTTCACGATTGGTTCTAGCCCCTTGTATTCTTTGCTCACCCGCATGAACTTCTTCATATCTGAAGTGATCTCAGGATCAGAAAGTTGCTCTTCGAGGTATTGAAATTTATCTTTTAATGCTCTTAACTTCGCTAACATGTTACTTTTTTATACTTTACTTAGTCTTACAAAAGTACAACTAAATACAGACATTCGCAAAACTGAATATTCATTGTGAATCCTAAGATTGGTAATTGAGGGTAAAAAGCTATTTTTTGTTAGCAAAAAATAGGACTAATTCCGTAATAATAGCTGTCATTTTGGGGGTAACCTCTCCTACTACTGCAATAACTTCTTCTAATGTTGTTTCTGTCAACTCTTCTATAGGAAAACATCGATTAGAAACCACTGACACTACAAAAACAGGTAAATTCATATGACGAGCAACCAATACTTCTGGAATAGTGGACATCCCAACGACATCTCCTCCTATAATATTGAAAAAATTATACTCTGCTGCTGTTTCCAAATTAGGTCCTTGCGTTCCTACATAGACTCCTTCAAAAGCCCTAATTCCCTTTTCTTCTGCAATTGATAGAGCCTTCTGATTCCAATCTCTACTATAAGTCTGCAGCATATCTGGAAAACGTACCCCTAATCTTTCATCATTTGCTCCTCTCAGAGGGTTCGAAGCATGCAAATTAATATGATCTCGTATGAATACAATATCTCCTGGATATAAATGCTCCTTTACACCTCCTGCTGCATTAGAAATAATAAGTTGCTCTATTCCCAAAAACTGCAATACTCGAATAGGGAAAGTCACTTCCGACATTGTGTATCCTTCATAATAATGAAATCGACCTGCCATCGCTACAATAGGAACTCCAGCAAGATAGCCAAAAATCAATTTTCCTGCATGTCCAACTACCGTTGATTGAGCAAAATGTGGTATATCTGCATAAGCAATACTACACACTTCATCAATCTGTTCTTCTAAGCTCCCTAAACCAGTTCCTAAAATAATCCCATACCTAGGAATAAAATTTAATTTTTTAACGTTCAAAAAAGTGACCGCTTCCTCTATCTGTTCGTACATAGAATGTATTTAAAAGATTTAAAGTTAAATTAATATACAAAATCCGCTTGTCGCTGCAAGATAATGGATATTTACACAGCTTTTTAATCAAAAATTGAAAAATCGGTAATATAACAACATTCTTTCATATTTTCATGTTATATTACTAAATACGACAATAAGTGTCTTGATAAGAAATTATATTTTTATTCTAATCCATTAGAAAGACAAAATATTATCTTATATTTGAGACAGACAACATCCTCATTTAGAGGGTTTTGTTCTTATTTTCAAATTTGGAATTAATTTTATTTTTTAACATCAAAAACAAATAGCTATGAGAGTTTTAATGTTAGTATTAGCATTGGTAGTGACCTTAGGTACGACTACTTTTGCAGCTCCTGCAAACGAGGACAAAATGGTTGCAGTAGTATTGTTAATGGACGATGGTGAAGACGATCAACAAATCGTTGCGACTATCTACACATCTTTAATGGCTGCTGAGAAAGTAGCTAAAGTATTGAATATCGAAATGGTATCAGAAGACGAAGTTAATGACGACGTTTTTGTTTTCTCTTTGAAATCAGAAGAGCAAAAGAACTTAACCATGAAAATGTTTGATGAAGAAGGTTATGAGTTGTCTGCTAATCGTGTATTGAACGTAGAAAACGGTAACAACTACAACGCACTTAACGTACAATCTTTGGAAGACGGAACTTACAAATTCCAGTTGACTGACGAGAGTGGTGCTGAAATGACTAAGACAGTTATTTTGAACCGTAAAGAAGAAAAATAAGAAGTAATTTTACTTCCTTATTTTTTACAAAAGGTTGAATCTTCTATGGGAGATTCAACCTTTTTTTATTTCCCTATCTTTCTATCTCCTTACTTACTCTTTTTACTTTTCGCGAGTACTTTTTTATTTCAATATAGTCCATTTACTATGCTATTCAAAATAGGCTTTTTAATAAGAAAATAGACACCTAATCATAGCTTTTTAATAATCAGCATCTTCTTTTTTTCCAAATTGGGAAAATTAAAACATAGTCTCTCTACATTAAAATCACAACACATATCTACTATAGTATAGCTTTATAATGCTTCAATATTATATTTAAAGTACTTCCTGATATATTTATATCTAAAAACATGTTGTCATTTTTCAAACACTCTTAGTTATATTTAAAAATAAAAAATGAGTCATCCTAATTTATAGAATGACTCATTTTTGTGACCGTATGTATTCAAATCATAACAGTTTGATTACAAACGTTGAGCATCAAAGGCTCTATTGATAACAAAGCTCTTCAGTACTCTTTCTCCTACTCCTGGTACCATTACATGAATCAGATAT
>CAYOJF010000102.1:0-17536 GCA_964404215.1 uncultured Aureispira sp.
ATATTGGCGAAGCATTAGATTTGGCATTAGCGGCTCAGCATGAAGAGAGCAAACGCCCTTTTTTAGTAGTTTTTATGACAGATGGGAAACCAACTATTGGGGATACCAATGAAGAGGAATTGCTGAAGCAAGTAAATACTTCCAATCAAAATAATGTACGAATTTTTACTTTTGGGATTGGTACTAATCTCAATACACATTTGCTAGACAAAATCACCGCAGCGACGAAGGCTTATCGTACCTATGTACTTCCTGATGAAGATATAGAGGTAAAAGTCTCTGATTTTTATACCAAAGTTTCTTCTCCTATTTTGACTGACATCAAAGTAACGTTTGACAAAGGGGTACGAGTGTCAGAAGTTTATGATAAACAAATTCCAGATTTATTTAAAGGCGGCTCTATTTCCTTGTTGGGGAGATACAAAGGAGAAGGGGAATCTAAAGTAACGGTTAGTGGATTGGTCAATGGGGAGAAAAGAACATTTGAGTATAATATTAATTGGAAAAAACAGGAAACAAAGCTAGATTTTATTCCTAGTCTTTGGGCATCTCGTGCTGTAGGGTATTTATTGGACCAAATTCGCCTACAAGGAGAAAATGAAGAATTGGTAAAAGAGGTAACGAGGCTGGCCAAAAAACATGGAATCATCACTCCTTATACCAGCTACTTGATTTTAGAAGATGAGGCGATTACCGCTCGTCAGCCAAATGTAAGGCTAGAAAACCAAGTGCTTCGTCCAAGAACACTGAACGCTCCTACAATCGCGGAAGATTTAGAAGAAGAGGTGGCTGTTTTTAAGAAAAGAGAGAAGAGTGGGAAGAAGAGCGTTCGAGCAAGCAAAGAAAGTCAAGCACTTAATAGAGCAGATAACTTAGGAGCAACCAAACAAGGTGAAGAGCGACTCGATTACTTGGATCAAGAAGGAGCTACACGCAATTTAGGAGACGATATTGTGAATGTACAAGGACGGGCTATTTATCAGAATAATAACGAATGGGTGGATGCCAATTTATCCTTAATAGAAAATCAAAAACTGAAAACAAATCGTGTACAGTTCAACTCTACCGCCTATTTTAAATTATTAGAAAATGAAGAAGCAGTTGCTTTTTTGAAGTTAGGTAGAAATGTACGATTTGTGATGAATAATGAAGTCTATGAAGTATATAATTAAATTGATTGTGCAATCATGAGAAATCTCAGTGTAGTAATTCTTTTTTTATTTGGAGTAGTTCAGTCTGGACTGACTCAACAAATCGGTAGAATAAAGGTACCTAAAATAGATTTATTATCATTAGATACCATATGCTATCCAGAGATAGGCGGTATGCAATGGATAATTATTGATCATGATAGTTACGCTCAAAAACGAAACGATGCCATAAGTAGAGGGTGGATGTTTAGCAGACTCCCTCCTGTACATATAGAACCACCCAATGAATATATCTTAAGAGATAGTCAAGGAAAGGTTATTAAGGTGTACAATACGATTGATAAATCTCTAGATAGCTGGACAGAAAGACTGCGGAAGCTAAAGACGAATAGGAAAGTAGTCTTAACAGAACAGTTTTTTGTAGTAAAGCAAAAAGTACGACCTAGAAAACAAATAGACAGTTATGACCCAAAACCAAGTAATTTGCCTAATAATGTAGGTGTAATTAATACAAAAGGCGAATTAATTATTCCTTATTCTTATGAAGAAATCATATCGGTAGGGAGCTTTTTTATTGCTTCTCGTAATGGTTATTGTAAAGTATTGAATGCTAAAGGACAAGTAGTTAGTAAAATGAAATTTGATTGGTATACACAACAAGATATAAATCAGTATTGTCTATATAAAGATGAAAAAATTGGAGGATTTATAAATGGTAATGAATCAAAGTATTATTCTTTGGATGGATATGACGAAATTCAGTCTTTAGATTTTTCTGGACACCCCAATCATTTTTTACTTATCAAGGATAGGAAATGGGGGGTAGCCGATAGAGGCTTTGAATTTGTTGTTCCTCTTGTATATGATTATATAAATGGAAATACTAATGAAGGAAGATATTATCAAGTTAAGAAAGGAGATTTATTCGGACTATTAGATCATACAGGAAAAGTATTGATAAAGCCTCAATATAAAAAACTAGATGCTCATATGAGTCAGGAAAGATTTCGATTTCAAGACCCAACAACAGAACTTTATGGTTATGTGACTCCAAATGGAATAGAGGTGGTGCCAGCCAAATATCAACGAGTTGATAACTTTACTACCAATTGTGCTATTGTTGGGAGTAAAGAGGGAATGGCTTTTATAGATTTAGATGGGAATTTGTTGACTGGATTTGATTATAAATATGCTCGGTACTGGAAAGATGATTGCCATTTAGTTCAAAATATGGAAGATAAATTTGGACTGGTAGACAAAGATGGGAAAGAAATTATTCTATGCCAATATCAATCCATTAATATAGCAGGAAAGGATAAAATGTATCATTGGATTGGAATCCTAAAAAATGGTACAAAACATAAATACACCTTAGATGGTGAAATAAAAAAATGATAAGAACTACTCAAGATTATATGCTTTAGAACTAGTTGAATTGCAAATGGGAAAAAAGATACTGGTCTTATTAATACTACTAATGTTAATAGTTGAACTAAAGGCACAACTGGGTTTTATTGGTGGAAAAACTAAAGACCCTATAAGGGTAGATACACTGTGTTATCCTTTAAAAGATGGTTTGCAGCTTATTATTGTCAATTTGAGAAAGCGAGCAATACTATATAACCAACGGATTTCTTTTGAATACTCTACAATGAGTAGTTTGCCACCTTACGGGGCGATGCCTGACAATATTTATTTATTTCGAAATGCATCAGGCAAAATAATTAAGGCATTTAATATAGATATTGAATTAGATACTTTGACGGCACATTTTGCAATCATCAAAACGAATACGGAACAAAATGGCATAACAAATAATCAAGCTTTGTTTGGCTTAGGGAATGTAGAGGGTGATTACGTCAATGATAAATACTGGGTGGTTTACAAAGAACAGGGGTTGCACCCTACTTCTAGATATACAGGGGAGTCACTTCCTAAACAGAAAGAGAATGATGCAGGACTGATAAATAGGCGAGGAAAACAGGTAATTCCTTATATGTATGCAGATTTGATACCAATTAAGGATAATTTTTTTGCTTTTCGAAAGGGGAAGGTTGGAGTTATTAATACTCAAAATGAAGTCATAGTACCCCTTTTATTTGACGATTATAGGCACGAAGGTGATCATGTGTATACGTTTTGGCTAGACAAAAAATGTCAGGGGATTTATGAGGCGACAAAAGGAGCGTTTAAAATATTAGAAGGATATGAGGAGATTCAACACATTAGTCATTTGAATAAATACCCTTATATACAAGTTAAAAAGAAGGGGAAATATGGCTTGATGAATAAAGATTTTGAACTAGTTATCCCTGCTATTTATGAAGATTTGAGAAATTATTCTCAAGGGTATTGCAAAGTCAAAAAAGATAGCTTTTATGGCTTCTTGGATACAAATAATCAGGTAATGATTCCTGTGAAATATCCTACGTTAGGGGCTATTTTTATGAACGAAAGAATTTGGTTCGCTAATAAAGAAAATCAATATGGTTTTTTGGATAAAAAAGGGAGAGAGATAGTCTCTGCTCAGTACGAAGAGGTAGTGCCATTCTACATTACCAAAGCAGCCGTCAAAAAGAATGGAAAGTGGGCATTTATAGACTCAGGTGGTCTATTACTGACCCCATTTAAGTACCAATATATCAGTTACGATCATGGAGCTTATTATAGAAAAGGAGAACAATTTATTGTATTTGAAGGACCAAATAAAGGGGGAGTCCTCAATCAACAACTAGAGGTAGTAGTTCCTTTAGAATATAGGAGTGTTTATTATCGTGATCGATCCAATGGACGAAAAAAGGAATATTGGGAAGCAACTACGATGAAAGACCAAGAACACCATTACACAAAAGAAGGAAAACGAATAAAGTAGATGCGATTTGATCTACCTAGTGGTGTAGGTAGATTAAATGGTGTGTGACCAAAGTAGCGTGGTGGCTGCTTTGGTCCTTTTTTGTTATGAAGTTGTTTACTTATGACTTTTCTTCTTCTACTCTTCTTTGGATATCTTCTAGTCTCCCTTTAGGAATAGCCGAGATAAGGCGTTGGGTATAGGCTTTCTGAGGATTGGCGTAGATATCATCAGCCGTACCCATTTCTTCAATTTTTCCTTTATTCATTACAATCATTCGATCGCTCATAAATTTGACCACAGACAAATCATGTGAAATGAAAATATAGGTGAAGTTATACTTCTGCCGTAAATCCAATAATAGATTGAGCACTTGGGCTTGTACCGAAACATCAAGAGCCGAAACTGACTCATCACAAATAATGAAACGAGGTTTTAGGGCAAGTGCTCTAGCAATACAAATACGCTGACGTTGTCCACCAGAAAACTCATGAGGGTAGCGAGCAAAATGTTTGGCCTCTAAACTAACTGTTTCTAATAATTCAATGACTTTGTTTTTACGTTCTTCATCACTATTGTAGAGATCATGTACAATCATGGGTTCCATAATGGCATTTCCGATTGTCATCCTTGGGTTGAGAGAGGAGTAAGGATCTTGAAATATAATTTGGACGTCTTTCCGAATAGCTTTGAGCTGTCTAGGAGTCATCGTCAATATATCTTTTCCTTCAAATAGAATTTGACCTGCTTTTGCTTCGGTTAATTTAATAATAGATCGTCCAAGGGTGGTCTTTCCACAGCCAGATTCTCCTACTAAACCTAGAGTTTCACCAGGATAAACATTAAAACTTACATCATCTACTGCCTTTACCCATTTAGTAACCTTGCCAAAAAAATTCTTTTGTGCAGGGAAGTGTGTCGAAAGCCCTTTTACTTCCAATATAGGTTGTTGTGTCAATAGTTTTTCGAGTCTATTGACGGTAGTGGTAGATGAAATTCTAACAGACTGTATGACTTCTTCAATCGAATTGGATTTGGAAGTGATTTGTCGAGTACCAGTTTTATCTATTTCCACTCGCATGAAATCATCTACTGTAGGTAGTTTCTTTAGTCGATATTCCAATGGTGGACGACATGCTAGTAGACTTTTGGTATAAGGGTGTTGAGGATGGGCAAATATCTCATAGGTATTATTTTCTTCTACAATTTTTCCTTTATACATCACAATAACTCGATCGGCTACTTCTGCAATTACTCCTAGATCATGTGTAATGAAAATCACTGCGGCATTGATGTCTTTTCGGAGTGTTTCCATCAATTCTAAAATACGTTTCTGTACCGTTACATCTAATGCTGTAGTAGGTTCGTCCGCAATCAATAGGTTAGGATTGCAAGAGAGTGCCATCGCAATCATCACACGTTGTTTTTGCCCTCCTGAAAGTTGGTGAGGGTAAGCGTCAAAAATACGCTCAGGAGTTGGTAGCTGTACCTGTTCAAATAACTCTATTGTTTTCTGTTTGGCTTCTTTTTCACTTACGTCTTGGTGTAGGAGTATCGTTTCAGTGACTTGGTTGCCACAAGTATAAACAGGATTGAGCGAGGTCATCGGCTCTTGAAAAATCATAGAAATCTCATTTCCTCTATAGGCTCGCATTTCTTCTTTGGATAGCTGTATTAGGTCAATTACTGTTCCATCAGGTTGATGGTAGAGTATCTGACCACTGTCTATATATCCTGGAGGACTTGCAATCAATTGCATGATAGAAAGTGAAGTGACTGATTTTCCAGAACCAGATTCACCTACTATACCTACTGTTTCACCTTGGTAGATAGTAAAGCTGACATCATCTACTGCTTTGGCGATACCTTCGTCGGTTCGAAAATAAGTTTTTAGGTTTTTAACTTCTAGTAATTTTTTTCTGATCTCTTGCATTATGATTGTATGTTTAGCCTATAGACGTTATTATGAATAGAATTGTATAGAGGGAGCGAGATAGATTTTTTTGATTAACAAGGACACACGAATATACTCGTAGAGTAAGTATTCTGTGAACACCTAATAAAGTGTGCCGCTAGCGGATGCGGAAATTCATAGCCTAAGCCTGTCCCAACGGACGTAGGGGCTACAGGATTGAGCACTTGACGAAGATTAATCGGAAAAAGATATTTTCGTTCCCATACGAATCTATTCGTAATAACGTCTTATATCCAAAGGTAGTCAAAAATCAAAAATAAAAAGACAATGAAACCTTCTTGAATTATTTTTCGTTATATTAGCAGATCACAAGAAAGTGAAATTTTAAAATCATTTTTTAATAAAAAATCATCTGAAATTTATGTCAAGAAATAAATTTATGTCTTCTTCCAATCCATTTGTGAGTGAGAAGAAGTTTTCACAAAGTAGCTTAGGGAATACCATTAATAGTGGAGGAGCTATGACTATACAAGGGGCGGTTAACAAAACCTTGATATTAGCTGCTATTTTGATTGTAACAGCATTGGTTAGTGCCAGTATGATCGGTGTAGGTAGTGCTTATCTTACGCCAATTTTATATGGAAGTATGTTTTTGGGACTTGGTTTAGCGTTATTAACCAATTTCAAACCAAGTATTGCTCATATTACAGCACCTGCATTTGCTTTAGTAGAAGGTGTTTTGGTAGGAGTTGTTTCTGGAGCTTATGCTAGTATGTTGGGCTTTGGGCTTATTTTTAATGCTATCATGCTAACAGCATTGTGTTTAGTTTCTATGCTTGTATGTTATAAAATGGGCTGGATTCAGGCAACACAAAAATTCCGTTCTATTATAACTACTGCTACAGGAGCGATTGCAATGATTTATATCGTTAATTTGGGTATGAATATGTTTGGAATGAATATTCCTTACTTGCACGAGGCTAATGCTATTGGTATAGGAATCAGCTTAGTAATCATTGGAGTAGCTACATTGAATCTAATATTAGACTTTGATAATATAGAAAGAGGAGCAAAATCAGGTGCTCCAAAGCAAATGGAATGGGTTGTTTCAATGGGATTGTTGTGGACATTAGTATGGTTGTATATGGAAATATTACGTCTATTAGCAATGTTCTCTAGTAGTGACTAATTTTGATACGGTAAAGCACACATAAAGTGTTGATTACTGATTATGTTAGTAAGCCTGCTAGATACTAGAATCTAGCAGGTTTATTTCTTTAGAACTAAAAAATGATTGGAAGCATTATCGAATAAAAAGAATAGAAAATGGCAAATGATTTACAAAAAGTACGCATAGATAAATGGTTATGGGCAGTACGTATTTTTAAGAGCCGTACTATGGCATCTACTGCCTGCAAGAACAATAAAGTTTCATTAGGCGAGCAGACGCTAAAACCATCTTTTTCGGTAGAGAGAGGAATGGTACTACATGTCAAAAAAGATGGTTATAACTTAACCTACAAGGTAGTTGATCTATTGGAAAAACGAGTGTCTGCAAAACTTGCAGAACCTTGTTATGAAAATCTGACCCCAGAGTCAGAGTTGAATAAGTTCAAAAACTGGTACCTCTACAATACAGCAGCAGAGATTCGGGAGAAAGGAGTTGGGAGACCAACTAAGCGAGATCGACGCGATATTGACAAATTTAAAGATAAGTAACCTATCATTTATACGAAGCTCTAACCATTTGGTTAGGGCTTTTTTTCTAAAAACTATCTTATTTTGATTGACCTCTCCAACAATATACTATTTTTGGAAGTTAGAACAAGAGGTTTGGGTTGGTTTTTGAGGGTATCCTATTGCTTAAATTAAATACTACAAAATGAGATTAAGTATCTATCTATATACATTGTTTTTATTACTATTGATGCCAGTAGTCGGATTTGCCACTCATAATCGTTCGGGTGAAATCACTTATCGGCAAACGGGAATCAATACCGTAGAAATCAAAATTGTTACTTATACAAAAATTAGTGGCTCTAGTGGGGCAGCGGATCGACCAGATTTGACCGTCAACTGGGGCGATGGTTCGCCAGCAGAAGTAATTAATCGAGATCCAACTCAGACGGGATTGGTATTTACCGATATCAAACGGAATGTCTATATAGGAACCCATACCTATCCAGGGGCTAATCCTCCTGGTAGACCTTATGTGGTATCAATGCAAGATCCTAATCGAAATGATAATATTTTGAATATCAATAATGGTAACTCTGTCAATGTAACTTTTTATTTACAGACAGAGGTCTTTCTGTTCAATCCTACTTTTTTTGGTTTCAATAGCTCTCCGATTTTATTAGAACCACCAGTTGATTTTGGTGTCGTAGGGCAGGTGTTTCAGCATACACCTAATGGATTTGATCCAGATGGAGATAGTATCGCCTATGAGCTTATTTCTCCCATGAGTGACAGAGGCGTCAATGTACCAGGTTATATTAGTGTAGATTTAGTTGGCCCTACTATTGGTCCTCAAAATGTATTTACTTTTGATGTATTGACAGGTTTGTTTACGTGGACTTCGCCACAGCGTGCGGGGGAATACAATATTGCCATTTTAGTTAAGTCCTATCGTAATGGACAGTACATAGGTGGGATTGTTCGAGATATTCAGATCAAAATTGAAAATGCTCAAAATACTCCTCCAGTTATAGAAACAGTAGAGGAAATATGTGTTCAAGCAGGAGAATTGATCGAATTTGATGTCGAAACATATGATTTGGACCAACCACTTCAGAGTGTCGAATTGACTGCGACTGGTGGTCCGTTGTCATTGGCAAATTCGCCAGCTACCTTCACTTCAGTTTCAGGAATTGCCCCACAGTTTAGTCCGCTTCGTAGTACATTTAGATGGCAAACTACCTGTGAGCATATCCAAAAAAATACATGGCAAATGGTATTCAAAGCTAAGGATAACTACAATACGCCACCATTAGCTACCTTCAAAGTAGTACGCATCAAGATAATAGGACCACCAGCACAAAACTTACAAGCCGCAGTTAGTCCTACTGCTGCGACACTTACTTGGGATGCTCCTTATGCTTGTGATAATGCTACTGGTTTTTTTGGTTTCACTGTATGGAGGAAAGAAGGATGTGATAACTTCATGCCTGATTCCTGTACTATTGGGTTAGATGGTACTGGGTATACCAAAATAAGTACTAATTACATAAATACCCCTGTAGGAGGAAGTTATCAGTATGTAGATAATACGATTCAGAATGGGGTGGTGTACAGTTATCGAGTTTTACCTGAATTTGCAACACCTATTTTTAATAATGGTAATGTAGTCAATTTTCAGAGTCCTGTATATGGAGTTACTTCAGAGCAAGTTTGTATAGAAACACGAGAAGATTTGCCGACTATTCTAAATGTAGATGTTGAACAGACCTCTCCAACCAATGGTGAAATCCTAGTACGTTGGGCTCGCCCCAATCCTAAAGAATTGGATACAACAATCTATCTACCACCTTACCGATACGAATTGTATCAATCTGATGATATGGGAGGAACTAATTTTAATACAACACCAGTTTATGTTTCTCCTAATGCAGCTAGTTTTTCCACTGCCTTAGATACTTTCTTTGTTTCTACAGGACTGAATACTTTAGACAATGCCTATAGTTACCATATTTTATTCTTTTCCAATGGAGATACTATAGGGCAAACAAAAGACGCTTCTTCTGTTTATTTGGAAGTAGCAGCTACAGATGCCAAAAATAGCTTGACTTGGTCTGAAATAGTACCATGGACAAATACTCGCTATGTGGTCTATGAAGAGACACCTTTAGGGAGTAGTATTTATACACCTTTGGACACAGTGAGTACCAATCAATATGAACATACAGGGTTGACCAATGGACAAGAATATTGCTATAGGGTAAAGAGTATTGGTAGTTATAATACGGTTTATTTACCAGATACACTACTCAACAAATCACAACGTGCCTGTGGTACGCCACTGGATACGATAGCACCATGTCCACTCGATATTTCTTCGATTGTAGGTGTTTCTAGCTGCGATCTAGTGATGGACGATGCGAATAACCCAGATAGGCAGCCTTGTAGTGGGAATATCACTTCTGTAGACTTTTTGTACAATGAAATAAAATGGTCAAATGTCAAACGAGATACTTGTAGTGATGATGTTGCTAGGTTTAAAGTTTATTTTGCTCCTTACTGCAATGGTGAATACACCTTGGTGTTTGAGTCGCAAGATTTGACAGATACAGTCTTTCAGCATGTACCTTCTGCCGATAATTTGGCAGGGTGTTACTATATTACCTCTATTGATTCGTTAGAAGTAAATGGAGGTGGCAATGAAAGTTTGCCAAGTGATGTTATTCAGACCGATAACTGTCCTTTCTATGATTTGCCCAATACCTTTACGCCAAATGGAGATGGATTCAATGATTTATTTACTCCTTGTTTGGAATTGCGGTATATACAAGCGGTTGATTTTAAGGTGACAAATCGCTGGGGACAAGTTGTTTTTCAAACAAACGACCCTAATATTGAATGGGATGGTAAGGATAGCAATACAGGACAGGATGTAGCAGAAGGTGTTTACTTTTACACTTGTAATGTACAGCAAAATTGTATATCTTGTGACGCTGTTCAGACACTGACAGGTACTATTCATTTATTGAGAGGGAATTAGAGTAGGTCATTCTATTGTTTTATATAGATCTTAACAGATAGGAGTGCTGTGGCTTGATTTTCTTTTGAGTTAGAGTATAGCTTGAAGTTAATTTTTAGACCTGTTCTTATTGGTAATACTATTGTCTGGAATATACTGAAATAACTTTCATTGCGAACAGTAATGTTTCTACATAAAGCTACATTAAGAAGTAGCTTGACGCAGAATGAACCCAAATAGAGAAAACACAAAAGATATGAAATCATATACAATACTATGTCTACTACTGATGGCAGTAAGCACATCAATAGCACAGACAAAGGTCAATAAATGGCCTGATGGCTCTAAAAAAAGTGAAGGAGCTTACTCTACGTCAGGAGTTAAAACAGGGATTTGGAAGTACTACCACACCAATGGTAACTTAGAGGCAGAAGGTAATTATACAGGCACGTACAGTGATCGAAAAGTTATTAATGTAGTTCGAAAAGGTCGTTCGTCAGCTATTGAAGATGAAGGTGCTATTCGTACAGGAGCGTGGACTTTTTACTATAGTGGGGGGCAAAAAAGAGCAACGGTTTCTTACGAGGAAGGCTGTCCGAAGGGAAAGTTAGTGAAATGGTACAAAGAGGGACAGAAAATGGAAGAAGTAGAGTACCTAGAGTGTAAGCCTATCGGAGATAGAAAAGTCTGGCATAGAGAAGGATGGTTGAAATATGAAACTATTCAAGAAGATAATGGCCGTAGTATAGAGATGGAGTATTATTCCAATACACAAAAAAAATCAGTAATTCCGTATAAAAATGGTCAGCAATATGGACGAGTGAAGCGTTGGTATCAGAATGGGCAGAAAGAAGAGGATGTTATGATGAAAAATACCCGTGTACATGGAAGCTACCGTTCATGGTATGATAACGGAAATCCCAAACGAGAATTTTTCTCTATCAATAATGTTATGAATGGAGAATATAAAGAGTGGACTAAGGATGGCAATTTGCTTTGGGAAATAACAGAAATGAAGGATGAAAAAGCAATTACAGTAAAGAATTTCTGGAGTAATGGACAAGTGAAAATGGAGGGGAAATCTAAATTGCCATCTTCTTTATCTATTCATCAATGGTCTCAAACAAGAGAAGGATACTGGATGTATTACTATAAAGATGGCACTATACTAAAGTCAGAAAAATATGGAAAAGGGCAACTTATAAATGTACAAATGCCTTAATCTATATGGCTCTTATGGTAAAGTAAATAAGAGGATTGTCAATAAGATAATCCTCTTATTTTTTTATAAAATTCAAGTAGAAAATAATTTGATAGAGATGATTCTTTCCATTATTAACCTAGTTTTGAGTCCTTTTTGCTTAATTATATTCTTAATCGGAGCGTTTGACAATGAACGTCGATTTTTCACAAAAGTAGAGACAAATGTTTATCGCTTACATTGGTTACCTTATGCGATTTATTGTCTAGTATATGTTGGGTTAATTTGGGGAGGAGTAGCTGGCTTTAGTAGTTTATTTTCCTTAGATATCAACCCAATTGATTTGTTTCATCCCACCAACTACTGGGTATCAGGAGGAGCATGGACAGTTACGGTGTTGACACTGGCTACCTATAGCAAAGGGATGGAAGGGAATATTATGGGATTTATTTTTTTTCCTTTATTATTGATAGCATCTATTGCCTTGGTTGTAACTAACATTACAGCCTTTTGGCTGTTTTTTAATACGATTACCTTGCCTCCAGTTGCTATTGATTTGGTCTGGGCAGTGTTGCTACATGCTTTTTCCCCTTTATATATGATACTCCTATTGCATGCGGAAGGGCGAGCAGAAAAGAGAGATGTTAGTTTATGGACAATACCTTTAGTCAGTCTTATATTACAGGGGTTACTTTGGATGATTAATTGGGGGATTGTCATGTCACTGGGTAAAGGAGTGTTATCTTTTAGTCAGTTTTTTGGAGTAGAACAATCTATTCTATATTATATACCAATGTTATTGGGTCTATTATACTGGTTATTGTTTTTACTAGATTTTAAATTAGGGCAACAACCCAAGTTTATTTTTCAGGGGGGCTTATTGCTGGTGATCATAGGTATCTGTATAGAGTTACTATATTATGGAAAACTTGTTTTGAGTTATTTTTGAGTTTTATAAGAGCTTTTTTGAGGTAGAACTTGGTTGTTTTACTAGTTATTAAAATGTTAAACTTTAACATTATGAACTTAAATTTCATTTTAGATCCGATTTTTGAGCAAAGTATTAAAGTATAAATTGTAGATCTATCATATTATACTTTGGTAATATTCCCAGACATAATCGGCTCAAGAATTGAGATTACTGTTTTCCATATCATTTATTACCCTACTACTTTGCTCCAGTTTGAGTAAGGTTTGGATCTTGATTGATTTTAAGATCCATCAAGACTTCATTACGACCAATTTATGTGTGAATAGGGATGTACCAAACTCTTGCTGTAGAGGTAAATGTTATGTGATCAAACAAGTAGAAGGAGAGGAAGAACAGCAGGAATACCCTGATTCGATCAGCCGAAAACAACTGCCTGTTAATCTTCAGACTAATAAAAGATTTACATTTTGCACTATATGTGCATTGGATTATAAGATAATGACCACATCATTATTACTCCCCAAAGGATTTTTTGAGCTAACGAATCATTATTCCTTTGATTATTTGAAAGCTGTCTTTCATCCTCCTCGTATATTTTAAGTTTTAGTGCAAAAAATATTTGTTAACTGTCTTTTTGTAGCAGTGGGGATAGTTTTATGTCCATACTCTAACAAATATATATGTACTTTCTATCAATCTTCTTGATAGGAAAGATTTTCTATGTTCTCTATAACATAGAATTAGGTAATACTTGTCCTATTCTATTAGAGTATGTTTAAGAATTAAATTCTAAATCAGGCATTTGCAGCTTGAATTTAATTTTTAAACCGGCTCTTAGGTAATAGGGGCAGGGTGTTTATTGGATGCACTGTATTTTTTCGTAAAACAAGGCTTTGGTTACTTTTGCTCAATAGTAAAGCTATTGGGATAGCAATAGTATGCCGAAAACTGACCTTTGAACAATATCAAGTAGTTAGACCAGTACCCTCGCACAAAAGTTATTTTATAAAAGCATGTCTGAATTGATGCTTTTTGATGGTGCGATTTTTTTGGTCTGCTTGCTTAAGCAGCTGTGTCCTTCTTTTTTTAAAAAAAACTTAAAATGAAATATATACTATTTTTATGGTCACTACTAAGTTTAATAACTAGTAGCATGGCTCAGAATACTATTACAGGAACTATTATAGATTCAGAAACAGCAACCCCTTTATCTTTTGTTTCTTTACAAAATTTATCTACGAAAGAGAGTATTACAACAAATTTGAATGGAGCATTTGTATTAGAAGGAAATGTTGGGGTAGATTCATTAAAGATTGGATATATAGGTTACGAAACGATTATTATTCTTTCAGAAGAAAATGCTAACATAGAACTGACTCCAACAGCATTGACTATCAATGAGACTATTGTAACAGCAAGTAGGGGACAAGCTAAGAGAACAGAAGCCCCTGTTGCAATTACTGTTATCACAACAGAACGTATTGAAGATAATCGTCCCACTACTATTGACCAAGTGCTAAATCAAACGCCAGGAGTTTACATGGTAGATTTGGGTAACGAGCAACATACGATGAGTATTCGGAAACCTATTGACTATGGAGCTTCTTATTTGTATTTAGAAGATGGAGTCCCAATTCGGACTTCAGGTGTTTTTAATCACAATGCTTTATTAGAAATTAATATGGCAAATATCGGGCGTATTGAATTGATTCGAGGTCCTGCGTCTAGTTTTTATGGTAGTGAAGCGATTGGGGGAGCTGTGAATTTCATTAGTAAGAAACCAACAATATTACCTTCTGCTAATATCAGTATACAAGGGAATACAATTGGTTATAAACGAATTGATTTAGGAGCATCTACTACTATTGCCAAAAAACTAGGGGTGCGGTTTTCTGGCTATTATGCTGATCAGTCAGATGGAGTAATTGCTCACTCCGATTTTCATAAGTTGGCTATGAGTTTGGATTTTAATTACTATTTGTCAGATAAAACAGAAATAACTCTGAGGAATACTTTTGTAGATTATTATTCTGATATGTCAGGCTCATTAGATAGTACTGATTTTTATAGTAAAGAGTATACTTCCAACCAAACATTTACAAATAGAAAAGTACGTGCTTACAGGACTAAATTGGGATTTAATCATCATTGGAGCGATTATGCGAAATCTACAGCAGTAGCCTATTTTAGAAAAAATTCTATTCAGCAAAATCCATCTTATAGAGTTTCAAACGATTATAAACCATGGTTATCTACGGGTGATCCTAATTTAGCACACGGGGAGGTAAATGATAATAGCTTTGATAGTTATGGTGTGATTTTGCAACACAAACAAGGGTTTGATTGGATGAATAGCAGTTTTATTGTAGGAGCTAGCCTAGACTATAGTCCTAATACCTATCATGCAAATTATATTCGCATCAATAGAACAGATGATGGGGTATATGATTCTTTTGAAAAAACGGATAGCCTTTTAGCTGATTATACGGCTCATTTGATTAATGTTGGAGCATACATGCAATACAAAATACAGCCCGCTAAAGGCTTTAATATTGTTTTGGGATTGCGGTATGATTACTTTAATTATGACTTTGATAATGCATTGGATGAAAATAATTTCACGTCTATTTTGCAAGGGACCAATTCTTTTTATCAGTTTACCCCCAAGATTGGAATTACATATGAATTGAGTAAAGATGCTGGGTTATATGCTAATTTTGGACAAGGGTTTTTGCCTCCTCAGGTTAGAGAATTGTATGTAGGAGATGATATTCCTGTTTTAGATCCTGTTTATTACAATAACTTTGAAATAGGAGGATGGGTTGCTTTTGCAAAAGGCAAAGCAAAATTTGAGGCCAATGTTTATCGTATGGATGGACAAAATGAAATCATTTCTGTATTGCAAAATGATGGAACATCTATTCGTCAAAATGCAGGGAGAACATTGCATCAAGGAATTGAATATAGTTTAATGGCGTTTCTGGGAAAAGACTTTCAGTTTAGAATAGGAGGTACCAATTCGATGCACCGTTTTACTGATTTTAGAGTAAATGGAGTAGATTTTTCAGGCAATAAAATGCCTAGAGCACCAGAGTGGATTGCAAACGCACAGTTGACTTATAGACCTAGCTATTTTAAAGGATTTTTATTTAGTATAGAGTGGCAGCATATTGGAGAGTATTTGATGGATCAAGGGAATACAATGTCTTACGGGGGATATGATTTATTCAACCTTAGAGTTGGATATACTTGGCAATCAATCTCTATTTGGGCACATCTTATGAATGCAACAGATGAATTGTACGCAACAGTAGCCAGTTCTTCTAATTGGGGACAGTCATATTCGTTAGGGCGTCCACAGAATTTTGTTGTAGGATTATCATATAAATTTCAACACAAAAAGAAATAAGATGAATCCAAAAATATATAGCTGGATTTGGAAATGGCATTTTATTGGTGGCTTGTTGAGTTTACCAGTAGTGCTATTACTTTCCACAACGGGTATTATCTACTTGTTCAAGGATGCTTATGAACAGGGAGATAAAGAAAAACTAACAAAAGTCGTCGTTGATGGCTATCCATTGACTTATGAGAAACAATTGGAAATTGCAACTAAAGCTTGGGGGAAATCTCCCCAAGCGATGGTTTTGCCAATGAGCGAAAATAGAGCAACTGTGTTTAATATTGGTCGTTTTTCTGGAACAAAGAGCTTGTATCTAGATCCTTATAGAGGAACGGTATTAGGGAAACAGGAGGTCAATAAGACAGATATGTATAAGGTTCGTAAACTACATGGTGAGTTGCTGTTGGGTGGTTTTGGAACCAAGATTGTCGAACTAGTCGCATGTTGGATGTTTGTTTTATTATTGACAGGAATTTACCTTTTTGTACCTAGAGGTAAAGGCTGGAAAGGTTTGGTCTATATTAATCGAAAGGGGACAAAACGGGAGCAGTATCGAGATTTGCATGGTGTACTTGGATTTTGGTTTTCTGCTATTTTAGTATTAATGTTGGCAGGTGGATTACCGTGGACAGATGTTTTTGGCAGTGGTTTTAAGCAGGTACAGAAGGTAACTGGAACAGGTTTTTCAGAGCAATGGAACGGTCGAGGTGTAGTTTCTATGCCTAAGTCTAAAATGGATAAACGTGTTTCACTTGACGAAATGGTAGAGGAAGCAAAACGCCTAGATCTAAAAGGGGTAGTAACCATAGAATTACCTAAATCAGAAAGAGGAGTATACACTATTTCTAATAGAACAAGTGATTTGGGGCAGATGAGAAAAAATCATTACGATCAATATATAGGTACACCTATTTATGAAGCTACTTGGGCAGAGATTGGAGTGTTAATGCGAGCTCGACTTTGGGTGATGGCATTCCATCAAGGTCAGTTTGGATGGTGGAATTGGTTGTTGGTACTTGTCACAACTATTGCTTTGCTTGGAATGAGCATAACTGCTATTTTGTCGTATTTAGCTAGGAAGAAAAAAGGAACATGGAGTATTCCTCTAGTTAGTGACACAGTAGTGCTAGACAAAGTGCTAGTTTTTATAATTATTACACTAGGTGTTTTATTACCGCTATTTGGGGTTAGTGTTGTTTTGATTTGGTTCGTCGAAAAAATTCGGAACAGGAGAAAAATCACTAACAATAATTAACGGTTTTAGAAGATTGAAATTATTTAAAAATTCTCTTTATTTCATCACAAACTGACTGCTTAAACAACTTGATTGAAATGAGGCTGTCGGAAAAGGGCAGTCTCTTTTTTTTGTTTTAAGGAGGAAAGAGGGG
>CAYOJF010000103.1:0-17462 GCA_964404215.1 uncultured Aureispira sp.
GTTTCCGATTTACCAACAAGGAACGAGATGATGAGACAGGGCTGTACTACTTTGGTGTCCGCTACTATGCCGCATGGCTAGGTAGATGGACGAGTTCTGACCCTGGGGGCTTTATTGATGGACTCAATCTGTATCATTATGTCAGGAATAATCCTATTAATGGAGTGGATGAGTTGGGATATAATACAGAAAAAAATGTTCCTGTAGAACCACCCAAATTGCATTCAGCTCCAGAAGGGGTAACATTAACAGGAATTACTTTACCTGAGAATGCAGAAGATGGTACAATGGTAACAATACCAATAGAAGGAGCACAAGATGGATATGGAGTTTATAGTGCACAAGATAATAAATGGTATTACTCTAGTATATCTGAGACACCTAGCACGGATTCTAATACACCTACAGCAGAACCAGATACGATTTGGGATTATTTAGGACTGCCTGGAATTTGGGAAGGCGTTCAACAAATGACGATTTGGGATTGGGGAGAAGTGATTTTAGAAGTAGCAGCAGGGTTTACTCCTTTTGGAATTTATTACGATTTAAGAGATATATACGAGGCTGTTGAAAGTGGAGATGGGGAAGCGTTAGTATTAGCTCTCATTGGTCTTTTACCAGTAGGTGATGTATTAAAAGTCCTAAAAAAGATTCAAAAGAAAGGAAAAGCTGCACTTAAAAAAGCAGGAGATGTAGTACAGAAAGAATTAGATCTCATAACTGAAGGAATAAGAAGGACACATGGAGGAGGCGGAGGAGGAAGTATAGAGTTTTCTACTTCTGGAGGAGGTAAGATACATGTGTCGCCCAATGATTTGGAGGCAGAGTCTATTATGAAATTTGATCCAGATGAATTAGAGGCTTTTGAAGAAGCAGCTAATAAAAAAATAAAAAAAACAAAGCCGAAGAAAAAAAACAACAATCTAGAGGGAAATTTCAAGAAAATTGATGAAAAAGATGGTAATAGGTATGCTGAAATGGCTGGATATTTAGATGCTCATGCTTTTAAAAAGGCAAACAAAGTTGGGGGCAAAGATGCTCATTGGAATATGACTATTGACACTAAGACACGTCAACTAGGATTACTTCACCGAAAAACTAATACTCATATTTTAACAGGTAAATTCATAAAGAAATAACAATGAGAAAAGATGTACAGCTATTTTTAAAATTTGAAGACTACACAAAAAAGAACAGCTTAAAACTAGTTAAATCGCTAATACCATTAGAACCCTATTGGTTTTGGAAAGAAGGCGATTCAATTATAGATGTCAATGGAAATAAATCAAAAGAAAAATATAAATATTCCACATGTGACTATATGAGGGATGCTACTTATACTTCATTAGAAGATGAGATATATAATATGCTAGATATATTTATACCTTTTGAGATGCAGTTGATAAAATTAAAAAAAAAGTATGGTTTTCAAATTACTTTCACCTTGCATTTTGATTCTAAGAAAGATATATTGCCTTTTGTAATAGAGTTCAAATATTTAAATTTTCTGTCTTGTATAAATGCGGATTTTGAATTGGTTTAATATTGATCCCCCCAGATAGTCCAAGTATGTAGGGGTTAGTTCAAATTTGCAATTTGGACGAAGATATATAATCGACGAGGTACATGCAAAGTACAAAAACAGTAGCACGGCTTGCCTCGATTTAAGACAGAAAGTAATAAAAGAGTATTAAATGGTAAAGGTAAACCTAAACAACAGATTAATATTTCTTTGGGAAATGGTAAAGGACTAGATGTTTTCAATAAAAATATACATAGATTCGACATAGTAAAATAATATACCAATGTGCAATTATAATGAAGAGCTAATCATGGCATTAGTCGTTGACGAAATTTCATTTGAAGAATTTGAAATAAAATACGAATACTCCTTAGAATACAACACTTTAATAAATCTACTCTAAACATAGATATAATATATTTAGATATTCAGATTTTTAATTTTTTAAAAAAAATTGTGCGAAGTTTAAATTTAATTTCAATAGGTTTTTTTAGAACACAAAACCATCGTTTACTTCCTAATATTGAATACTTTATTGATTCTAAATGGAATAACAATGAAAAAATAATAATTTTAAAGTACATGAAAAACTGTACTAGGTTTTCTCTGGCAAGAGGAATAGCAAATGAAGAGGATTACTGTCGTTTTCGGTGTAAAGACTATAATAAAGAAGGTTTTTATTATACAGATGGAGTATTTTTGGCAGGAAGATTTTATTCATCATATAGAAAGTCATAATGTTGTTCCCCCTTCAAAATTTATTTTACATGTATTAGAAAATGATAAGTCAATAGTCGGAAAAGTTCCTTTCAAAGATAAAACATGTTTAGAAGAAAGCAATTACGAAATTGTTTTTTCTAATTATTGGTGGAATACTCAAATAGGAAACAAAACAAGTTACATTGATTCAATTAATAATATATACTCATTTACGTTCTACACTTTTTCTGTTAAAAAAGAAAAAATTATAAATTTATTAGAAAAGTATTCGGTGCCATATACCAAGAAGAAAGAAGATGACTATTCATTAAGCATAGAAATAAATATGCCTTATTTGTTTGACGACAAAATTAAAAAGATGATAGAGAACTTAAAGGAAATTAAACTTGATTTTATTTTTTCTAAAAAGTAACGATACAATGATAGTCCGAATATATTGGGGTTAGTTGCCCCCCCCGATAGTCCCAATATGTAGGGGTTAGTTGGAATTTGGACGAAGATACATAATGGACGAAGTATAAGCAAAGTACAAAAACAGTAGCATGGCTTGCATTGTTGCAAATCCCAAATGAAACTTTGGGGCAAATCCAAGCCAACAATAGGTTCTTGTAACTTGGGGTATAAAAAAATAAATTATGATACTTTGGTTTTTTTCATGTATAGGTATTAATGAGGGATGTATTTCTGATGATACTTATCAACATTTGAAAATAGAATTGGATAAATATATTCCTAGACAGGAATACAAATTATCTAAACAGGACATTGAGGAAATAGAAAAAGTTGTTGTAGACTCTATGACCGATCAATTCAAAAAACGAGAATCTAGCCCAACAGGACTTAGAAGACTTGTAGAGATAGATTTCTTTGGAAAAAAAGAGATTCTAAATCTTAAAAATTCTTATGATAGAGTCGTTTATAGTCTTAATGGACTTTATAATTTCATTCAGCTTGTAATAGAAAATGAATGGGATATGTCTATTGAATTATCAGACGATTTAGATTACTTACCTACAGGTATTGAGAAGATACTAGAAATGAGAAAAAATAGTTAAAAGCGATCAAAAAAAGTCTACAAAAGGACTAGAAGTAAAGATACACTACTAATAAAAGCAAAGCCAAACTGGCAACCAAAATAAATATCATCAACCATTAAAAACATAAAATTATATGTACCCAATTAGTTTAGAATTTGACAGTACCATATTAGAAGATCTCAAAAACTTGTATAGAGTTTTGGGGTATATTAGAGGAAAAAACTTTCCTAATGTAGAAAAAATTACGGTTAAAGCCATTGGTCCGCTAGGGTGGCAGTATATCAATGCCCTACAAAAAAAGCATGGTCTTGAGGTAATCAAAAAGCTCCATAAAGAGACCATTAACTTAATCAATGAATTGTTTGCAAAAAAGCAGGCAACAGAAAAGATCACTAAGGTATCACCCATCATAGATAAAAATATCCTTACCGATACGATTTCTATTAAAGATGATGCTATATCTAATATAAAAACGACAATTAGCACTATAAAAGAACCTAGTGATGATGACACTACTAACAAAGTGGTAGAAACAGTACCTAATGACGATATGACTCACCAAGTAGTCGGAACAGTACGAGATGCCGCTTGGCAAGAAAAGGCAGGAATCAAAATAGAAGTATTGGAGAGAGGGCTACGAGATCAACTAACCCTACTAGGGTCAGGTGAAACCTCTGACAACGGAACCTACCAGATTAACTATACTCCTCCCCTACATCCAAAAACTAAAGTAGCCAAAACAACCTTCCAAGTAGTAGTCACCGCTACTTTTTCGCCAGAAGAAGTGCTACGTCAGACTTTTGATAAAGCTACTGTATTGATACAAGCTGATTTTACCGCAGGTGATCTCCCCTATCAAGGTATTTCTATTTTTGAACAACATCTAGAACCGATTAGCTGTGCCTTAGGTGATTTGGATTTGCTCCAACTCGAAGAAAGTGCCAAAAACCAAGATATTAGTTTCTTACAGACAGAGACTGGACTGCAACGAGACGAGATTACACAGCTATTATTGGCACATCATATTGCAGCTGCTTTGGCAGAATATCCCGCATTGAGTCCTGCTGTTATTTATGCCTTTATTCGACAAAATAGCTTGGCACTCCCCCTAAACCAAACGGCAACTTGGGCAACATGGATAGAAGAGGTAATAAAAGAAGCAACCCGGTCGTTAGCCTTGCTGAATGTGGATCAACAGGAACGCACTTTAGATAATGCTATAGAGACAAATTTACTCCCTATACAGGAAGTCCTCCAACTCAAAGAAATAAAAGCCCAATTGGCTAAATTGGCTTTCGATCAGGTGCTCCAAACGCCACTACTACAAGATAAAATCAGCCTAAAAGAGCTGCTGATTAGTCAAAATATAGAAGAAGATTCTTATCCTGCTATTGTAGAGAGTTTTGCCAATCAGACCCAAAGTCCTCGCTCTTTCCTAGAAGAAATTGCCCATAACCCTGCTATTGATTCGGCTACCCTTAGCAAAATAGAAACAGGGTACAAATTGATGGAGATGACCGCAGCAAATTTGCCGCTGATGGAAGCACTCCAACAGCCCTTAGAGTCTACTAAAGATAAGTCCATCCAAAGACTAAGTGACTATGCCAAGTGGTCAGTAGAAAACTGGATGGAATTGGTCGCAGCAAACGAAAAATCTATCCCTCAAGCTCTACTAGCAGATAAAGAGATTGATCCTATCAAGACATACGCTCAAGTATTGCAAAGCAATACAGAAAAACTCTATCCTAATACAGCCTTAGTGGCTCATGCTAGCCGTAGCCCCAAAATAGCCTTAGAACGTTTGGAGGAGGTTACCAGCTTTTTGGACGACCACAGTGATTTTGATCTCAAAACTAATCACATTGCCCATTATATTCAGCAGAAGCCTGATCTGATTTCCAAAGAAGCTGTCGAGGAAATAAAAGTACTCAAAAGGGTACAAAATATCGCCACTTCTGCCACGATGGGTGCAGCACTACTAGAGCAAGAAATCTATAGTGCTGGACAAGTATATAGTATGGGGCAGACTCAGTTTACCAAAACCATCAATCCCCAAGGTCAGTTTACTAACAGTCAAATAGGTCAAGCCTACAACAACGCCACCCAACAATATGCAGGAGCACTCGTTATTGCTAGTAATTACAGCTTCAATCAGCTCAACCCTAAAGCTATTGTTCAGATTACAGATGGGTTCCTCCGCCAGTTTGATGATACCCCTCAGGGATTACCTAACTTGGACGAACTTTTTGGTTCTATTGACTATTGTGCCTGCCAGCACTGCCAGTCTGTATATAGTCCTGCAGCTTATTTCACCGATTTACTTCGGTTTTTAGGCGAAAAACAAAGTCAACCAGATGAAAAAGATGCGAATGGTAATGTGACACAAACTTACCCTATCGTTAGAGATCTATTATTTGCTCGTCGTCCTGACCTAGATGGGATAGACCTTAATTGTCAGAATACCTATACGCCTATGCCTTACATTGACTTGGTCTGTGAGGTATTGGAAAATCAAGTAGAACTCATCAATGTAGTTAATTCTACGCCAGGTTTTGAGCATAATACGACCTTGGAGGCGGCACAGCTCAAAGCACTGCCAGAGCATGAGAAAGAAGGGGCTTATTTGGCATTGGCACAGCTCTATACCATGCATGGTCATTACAGCCTTTGGCAGAGCAAAAGTGATCTATTTCTGAAGCACCTAGGTCTAGATTATGCAGACCTAATTGACCATTGGAACGAAGCCCCTAATCAAGCTACTATAGCAGCAGCTTATTTTGACATTACTACCGTTGACAAGGCTTTTTTGACCGATCAACTCTATGGAGGATTGAATGCCAATGGCTTGGACTTTTTGTGGCAATGGAAACACGATTACAGCCAAACAACTACTGTAGATAAAGATAGAAATAAAAGAGTTGCTGACTTTTTGGATGCCAGCCATCTATCTTATGCTCAGCTACTCGAACTCTTACAATTAGAGTTTGTCAACTCAGGAGCGACCACTATTATTGATCGTCCATACAATTCTTGTGATATTCGCCAGCAATGGCTAAAAGGAGACTTGACCGTTGACAAATTGAGTAAAATCACTCGTTTTCTTCGACTATGGAGAAGTACCCCTTGGGAAATGTGGGAGTTAGATTTATTGCTCATCAGTAGCAAAATTGGTAATAATGCTATCAATGATACCACACTCACTCGTTTGCACAAATTCCATCAGCTACAAACGACTCTAAATCTATCGGTAGAAGAGTTGATGGCATTCTATGAGCCACTAGATACCACTGCTCGTAGAGATGCCGAAAACAAACCTATTCTATCTTTTTATGAACGTCTATTTCTCAATCCAGCTCTGGAAGCAGATTTGACCGACTTTGAGCTATCAAAAATAACTACCAGTCCAATCAACCCACTACAAGCCTCTACTGTAGCGGCTGTATTGGGAGTAGATAATACACAGGTCATTCCACTTATGAATGCTTTGAGTAGCTCTTTGGGTATTTTGACCTTGACAGTACTCTATCAGAGAATCACACTCAGCAAAAAACTAGGCTATTCACTAGAAGAACTAGCTAATCTACAAATACTTGCTGTCACCAATCCATTTTCCTCTTTAGAGAATACTTGTAAGCTAGTAGAGTATCATCAGCAGCTCCAAGCAAGTAGTCTTTCTGTAGAAGAAGCCATTTATCTGCTAACTACTAGACCTTCTAGTTTCCAACTAGAAGCCACTACTATTGCGACTTATTGGACCAAACAACAAGAAGCTGTAGCAGACCTACAAAATAGCCTATTCAATGATGATTTAGTTGCCAATGGATTAGATCAAACTTCTGAAAAACTAAAGGATTTACTGAAGCGAAACCTTGGAGCAGTTCCTACTTTTTCGGATGAAGAAACGCTAAGTGATGGAATAGATTTGATCTACAATGAAGGTCGATGGGTACCTACCTATACCGTGGCGGCTGGCCCTAATTCTCCCATCCCAATTCCTCTAGGTACACAGATAGATAATTTTATCAGCAGGTATTTTACTTTTGTCGCCAATATCCAACTCGCCAAAACAATACTCAACCCTGCTAATAATTATACGCTAGAGCAAAAAATAAATTATCTGCTAGAGCAATTCGTTTATCATTTCAAACGTCAAGTTATTCTGGAACAAGTTTCTGAAAACCTTGGCATAGAAGAGAATAACGCTAATCTGCTTTTATCCTCCTTGGAACATACCAATAGTTTGTCTTATTATGATGTTTTGCGTCAAGCCAATGCAGTAGCAGATATAGAAGTAGTTTATTATAGACTGCACAAAATGGCTCTACTGATAGACAGTTGGCAAATCACTGTAGAGGAACTCCATAATTATGTGCAGCATTACAACAATACGACGCTGTCTTTCTTATTCTTGACAGAATTACCTGTATCTAGTGCCAATGCTTCCGCCTCTTTGCTCAAGCTATTCGAGTGGTGGAATTTCTTGCAGCTAGATAGAAAATATAAATCTGGTGGTGCATCCATCACTAGCCTATGGAATCTCAGTTGGACTGCTTTCCAGCAACAATTTGCCCTCTATTTGGGTATAGAAAGTACTCTTCTGAACGACATGATCAACCATTTTGGTTGGTCTGCTAGCGATTTCAAACAATATACTACCCTAGCTCGCCTGCTAGACTGTCTAGCTGACCAAAAGCTATTAGGTGCCGCAGTAGATTCGATTGTATCGTGGACAGATAGAGATAGATTTGTCAGCGGAATTCCTGGGTCTTATTTCAATCTGGTCAACCATCAGATCAACACCGCCAACCAAATACAAGAAGCTGCCAAAGCTAAATATACCCGTTCAGCATGGTTGGAAGTATTGAAACCACTACAAGATGCCATCAGACTCCAAAAAAGAGATGCTCTTATTACCTATCATACTAAGTCTAATCCTGTATACAGATATGAATCTACCAATCATCTGTTTCAGCATTTTTTGATTGATGTAGAAATGAGTTCTTGTCAGATGACTTCTCGTATCAAACAAGCGATTAGTTCGGTACAGCTATTTGTACAGCGTTGTGTCATGAACTTAGAGACAGAAGTTGCTTTGCCTTATGTAGATGACAATATTCATGACAATTGGGAACAATGGCAATGGATGCAAAACTATAGAATATGGGAAGCTAACCGCAAAGTATTCTTGTATCCAGAAAACTGGATAGAGCCCGAGTTGAGAGACGATAAGACACCGTTTTTCAAGGAGTTTGAAGACGAACTCCTTCAGAATGATATTACCCACGAAAACGTAGAAGGAGCTTTTGAACGCTACCTACAAAAAGTAAATGAAGTCGCTCATTTAGATATTATGGGCTGTTGTTATAGTAGAGCTGCTGACGGCAGCAAAGTCATGCATGTCTTGGCTCGTACCAAAGAAATGCCTCAGCAGTATTATTTCCGTACTTACAATTATGATTACCAATCTTGGAATGCTTGGGAGAAAGTAGATGTAGATATCAAAGGCAACCATGCGATTCCTTATGTCTTTAATAATAAGGTGCATATTTTCTGGCTAGAGATCCTAGAAAAACCAAACAAGGTCAGCAAGCTACCAGCGAATGAGTCTAGCAACAGTCCTAGTACTGCTCCTGAAAATCCAACGTATTCGGAAATACAACTTTCGTGGTCAGTCAGGAAAACAGAAGGCTGGACACCTAAGAAAATTTCTCAGAAAAAACTCATTCATCCTTGGCCTATACCTAGCTTTGCTTTACATATCAAGCCAAGATTCAAAGCCCATTTGCGTCAGCTCTGGATAGATATTTTTGCTTCTACTTCTAGGGAGTTTAATGATACAGCATTTTATAATCAATACTCTGGGCAACACGAAAAAATGACCAATGTCCCATTTAATGAGACAACAAGCCCCACCCATATATCTTCTTTTGTTTTTGATGGCTATGTCAAAGAGGTTAAGCTAAGAGGAGTAGAAGGTACTTATTTTATTGATAATAAAACTCAAAAATTACGTACGGGAACTAAGGGAGGTGCTTACTCAAATCAAGGTTTAGTCATAATTGATGTTTTAGGAGAAACAAGCAATAGCACAACTCTCGTCTATAAAGTCAAAACAAATAAATCTGATTACATCATACAGTATGATAGGACTACAGGGCAGTCTACAGGTTTAGATATTCTAAATCAAGCCATCCAGCAATACAAACCTAATTTTTCAATTACAAAATTAGAACATTATCGTTTGCTAGGAGCACCTAATTTAGGTAATGGTATCAATGACTTTTTGTATTTCAAAATATATACAAGCACTGGTGTGTTATATCATAGTAATAAAAATGCTGCCTTAGATGCTCAAAATAATCTAACCAATATACCTGATATATATGACTTAAATATCTTCATTAAGCCACCTACTTCTACAGCTAATACTACTAGTACTGCTATAGATGCCTATGACTATGTGTTCCAGAACTTTGGTCAGGAAGGAAGAATGCACAGTAAATTGTTGGATCATGAAATAGCTAATGATATAGCACTAAATAATTTACACTTGGAATATAATTATGGGACTAATAATATCCATGACAATATTAGTACTCATACGAGTATTTATAAAAAACCCATAATCCCCTACAGGTTAATCACTAGTGGAGGGGCTAACTCTATGGGGAATTTATCTATTCTTTTTCATCAAGATGAAGAACGATCTTTATTTATGGATTGGCAGCCTTATAGTGATCCATCATTACTGTTTTCTATCTATCCTTTTTACCATCCTTATGCTGGTATGTTTGTTCGTCAACTAACAAGTAGCGGCACCAAACAACTCTTAAGTAGACAAACACAATCCTATCCTCAAACCATTCATGACAATGGATTTGCTATTGGACAATATCAACCTGCATTCCCTGGTCTGTTGGATGGAGCAGAGAGTATAATGAATGGAGATATTGTAGATTTCAGTAAAAAAGGAGCTTACAGTGGCTACAACTGGGAAATTTTCTTCCATATTCCACTATTAGTGGCAACACAGTTGAGCAAAAACCAACGTTTTGAAGAAGCCATGGAATGGTTCCATTACATTTTTGACCCTACCAACTCCACCAAAGAGCTGTTTGGAGAAGTAGTCAATCCTCCTCAACGCTATTGGAAAACAAAACCTTTCTTTGAACGAGGAAGTGCTGAATATCTAGCTCAGCAGATAGATACTATTCTGAATAACACAGGAGCTCAAGAGGTGATTAATCAAATAACAGAGTGGAAAAACAATCCTTTCCAGCCTCATTTAGTGGCTCGTGGACGTACGGTTGCCTATCAGCGTAATGTCGTCATGAAATACATTGACAATCTCATTGCTTGGGGCGATCAATTATTTAGGAGGGAGTCTATAGAATCTATCAATCAAGCTACTTTATTGTATGTAGTAGCCAGTGAACTATTAGGTGAACGTCCACAACAAATTCCACCACTGAATCCTGTAACCAAGAACTTTGATGAAATCAAGGATGATTTGGATAAGTTCGGAAATACAGATGTCATGATAGCAGCCGAGGGCTTGATTGCGAATACCGCTAATTTGAGTACAACAAATGAGCAAGGCTTACCAGTCATTACCACTAAATACTTCTGTGTTCCTAATAACGATAAACTATTGGCTTATTGGGACTTGGTCGAAGATAGACTGTTTAAGATTCGTCATTGTATGAATATAGATGGTTTGGTACGTCAATTGCCTCTATTTGCCCCACCTATTGACCCTGCATTACTAGTGAAAGCTACCGCAAGTGGACTAGATCTAGGTAGTGTACTCAATGATATGGCAGCTCCTCGTTCAAGCTACAAGTTTAGAGTACTATCTCGTACAGCTGCACAGTTCACCTCTGAGGTAAAATCACTAGGACAGAGCTTACTATCTGCTATGCAGAGTAGAGATGCAGAAGGTATGGCATTACTCCAGTCTAGCAATACCACCAAGATCCTAGAAACAACCACTCAACTCAAAGAGTTACAAATAGCAGAAACAAAAGAGACCTTAGCAGGTTTAGAAATTTCTAAAGCATCTACAACTATTCGTAAAGAATTTTATGAGAGTAGAGAGTTTATGAATGCAGGGGAAAAAGCGGCTACAGCTTTATCAGGAGTTTCGTTAGGAGTTCATCTTGCAGGAACAGTATTAGAAGTCATAGGCGCTATTATAACACCTATCCCTGAAATTACAGCAGGAGTGTCTGGTGTAACAGGCTCTCCTGTTACTACAGCTGAAACTGGGGGAAATAAGATTGGTACATCTTTAAGTAGAGCTGCCAGTGCAAGCTATCAAGTTTCCAATCTACTAGATAAAACCTCTAATATAGTCTCACAGCAGGCTAGCTACCAACGTCGTCAAGAAGAATGGGACTTGCAAGCAGAATTGGCAACTAAAGAACTCGAACAGATCGAGAAGCAAATTATTGGGGCTCAAATTCGACTGGCAATTGCGGAAAAGGATCTGGATACGCATGAGCTACAAATAGAAAATGCTAAAACAGAGGGCGAATACCTAAAATCTAAATACACCAACAAAGAATTATACTCTTGGATGGTAGGACAGATTTCTACGGTATATTTCCAAGCCTACCAACTGGCTTACGACATGGCGAAACGTGCCGAAAAAAGCTTTAAGTATGAATTGGCATTGCCTAGCAGTAGTGCTGACCATATTAAGTTTGGCTATTGGGATAGTCTCAAAAAAGGCTTATTGGCTGGAGACAAATTGATGTTGGACATCAATAAAATGGAATCTGCTTATCTCGAACAGAACAAACGTGAGTTTGAATTGACCAAAAACATTTCATTACGTCAATTAGCTCCTGCTCAACTATTGGCACTCATCACCACAGGTGAATGTAGTATTGATATTCCAGAATGGTGGTTTGATATGGATTTTGCAGGACACTATATGCGTCGTATCAAAGGGATTTCAATGTCTATGCCTTGTATTGTTGGCCCTTACACCAATGTTAATTGTACTTTGAGTATTGAAAAACACGGCGTGCGTTCTAGTGCAATTGTAGGTAGTGGCTATATGGCTGCTAGTGCTGATACTTTTGTTTCTGAATCAGTTGCTATCAGCCAAGGGCAGAATGACAGTGGTTTGTTTGAATTCAACTTCAATGATGAACGTTATTTACCATTCGAGGGAATGGGCGCTATTAGCCGTTGGAAATTAAAACTGGCCGATACTGATTTAGCTCAATTTGATTATACTTCTATTACAGATGTCGTCCTGCACATGCGTTATACAGCACGCGATGGAGGTGACACATTGAAAAACGAAGCTATTACTCATGTCAAAAATCGTATTGGGGCTCAAATAGCAGCCGTAGAAAATCCTGCTATTCTATTAAGCCTCAAACAGCAGTTTGCTACTGCTTGGCATCGTTTCATTCAGGCAGACACTACCAGTGGTGCTCACGAATTGACCTTCAAGATCAGTGAAAAACACTTCCCTTATTTTACAAAATTTGGAAGTGGTCGCACTATCAAAAATGGTAAAATACTACTGACTACCAAAAATGGAAGTACACATACTTCTACTTTTAGTTTGTCAATTGGCGGTGGGGCTAGTGGTGTTCAAGATCAAAAGCCTTCTGATAATGGTGTAAATACAGGTCAGATGACAGATAATACCTTGAGTAATCTATTGGTCGATCATACGGACCTTTCTCTGGATTGGACCTTGACCATAACAGCTATTGACTCTTTATCGGGTAATGATTTGCAAGCTGCTTTTGAAGCTATTGATGATATTGTATTAGTACTGAATTATACCGTATAATTAACACTTGTGCTATTAATCCTTCCTTTAGATTAGTCTAGAGGAAGGATTTTTTATTTATTGGGAAATATATGCCTAATTATAATAAATCAACACACAGAAAAATTTCCTTTTAAGTATACACCTGAAATTAAGAGGGTTATTTACACCTTAACTGTCTTTTGTATTTTGAGTATATCTTTTTTGTTATTAGCCTATTATGAATCTAATACTAATAGATCATTATTTCTACATACAGTCATAGCCACTGTTTTTAGTATTTGTTCTTTCTTAATGGTAAAGGTTTTATATAAAACCATAACATCTCGTCAACAAATAATAGTCACCAATACAGGAATTTCTAGTCCACCAAGTAACACGATGGGGCAAAACATTATGATTAAGTATTCATCCATCAAACGTATATTTTTACATAGCATTGATAGTCATATGAGTATAGTGATTTTACACAACAATGAAAGACTAATTATATCGGAGACACTTCTTCGGGATAGAAATACTTTTATCGCTTTAGCTAGATGCTTGGATAAAAAAATTAAAATCGAAAATTTTTCGGAAGGTTAACCTAGCTAAATGATTTTTTTAGAGAAAAAACATGGTACAAATTGACACAAATGAATAAAAAAGGAGACTTATTCTGCTCTACATTGATATACTTAGATGATAGCCATATTGGCTGCTATGCTAACGAGTTAGATGCCAAAAAAATCCCCGTATCGGAAGGAGACTTAATTGAAATTATAACTAAAAAAGGAGCTTATTTTGCAAAAATAAAGAAACTTCATGTTAGCTATAATATGACCGATAGCAATCCAGCTAATGGAGTTTTATCTATTACTATTATCTGCAAAAAAGAACAACACTACAGTTCTTTTACATCATTACAGAAAGATAATGAATATAAAAAATTAGGTATTTTTTCACATCAATAATCCTAAAAAAATTATACAATGAGTCGTCTAAAAGAATTAATAGATAAAATCCTTATTGAAAAGGAAAGCCGTGTAAAAGAATTAATAGCGATTATAGATTCTATGGATGATATAAGATCCATTACTATATTAATGTTTTTTTTAGTGGAGAACTTTAAAGACGAAAAGATTTTCCCTAAGTTAATAGACATTATCAAAAATGAAAAGTATAAAACCAGAAATGGTTCTCTTGTTTATTTATGTGGAGAATACTCTTTATATGAATGTAGTCAAAAGGTAGATTTTTTTTTAGAGTTGTTGTGTGAGCATGATGGAGAGGTTGGTATGACTGCTATTAGTATTTTATTTGATGCTAGTAGTTTAATTGAATTTAATTCGGACAACACTAATAGATGGTTAGAATATTTAACGAATGCTAATAAAAAAAGACCTAATAATGTCTATATACATCAAGCGATAAAATTGTTGATTCCAGATAGTCCAATCCCTCCCCCCAATACTCCAAAGATAAAATGAAAAGACAACAACCAGGTAATTTAATCACAGATTCGAATGAAATCGAACCAGTCAAATTAAAAACAAATAAATTCCTTATACAAATACAGAATACCATGCATAATCAACGCATCAGTATTGTAGATTTTGATATCTATGATAAGAATACCTAGATGGTTTGCCATAGGATTAGCAGACTCTTAAAAGTATAAAAGGAATAAGAGTTCAATATCAGCAATAGATAATTTTTTAAAAACGAAGGAATATATGAAATATCAAATACTAGAAAACTTAACCTTTTTAGATAAAAAACTATTTCTTATTCAAAAACGATTAGCTCCTAAATATTACGGAGATGATATTTCAATAGAATTTGAAGTTATCTGGGAGGAAAATAATAAAAAAACTATTATTAATAGTTTAACAGCTTTAGCTATTTTTTTGAATAGTGAGAAGAATCTAAAAATGACTATTATCGAAAATAACATTACGATATTTAGTATTATTACTTCTTATATAATTAATAGAGGCAGAGTTATAACTCTACCTTCTCTTTTTTCCTTTTTAGAAAAGGATTTTAATATCAAAATAAGTGAAATATTGCCTAAAATCCATGCAGGTATCATAACCTATACAACAGTAGACGCTTCATTATCTAGCCCTACAAAACTATATAATATTGAACTTGATATGAATAACAATTTAGCCCTACAAACAATAGAAAAATTTCATAAGTAGTATTCTTAATTGCTCTATTAATTGATAGCATTAAAAAGCCAAGTCGAACTGACAATCAACACACTTATCACCAAGTATTAAGAATATGAAATATAATAAAAGTGACTGGGACAAAATGCATTTAAAACCATTAATTCCAGATGAATTAAAAGACTTTAATTTTAGTAAAGATGAGCTTAATTTTTTAGTGAACATAGGTATTCCTAGTTCTCCAAATTTATTACTTTGTCTCTCATTAAATACTAAAGATAAGATTCTATTAAACGAAACAGAATACCTAAAAATAGGTGGCGATAATGGTTTAGAATATGGTATTATTATGGCTCTACAACTCTCTACAATGAAAGTCTATCAAATTGATATAAATGAGCTACAAATATTGAGGCTTGTTAACAACAGTATATCTAGTTTAGTACAATATCTATTCTATTGGGAATTAATTCCAAAAAAAGTAGAAGAAAGGCCTATCGCACAAGTACTCCATAACCTAAAAAACACTTACAATCAAATAGATAAAGAAATCTTACTAGATGAAACCAGCTATTGGAGTCTACTTATAGAAGATATTGAAACTAATTATTAAGTCATTCAATTACCGTCTTCGATATTTGAATTACAAGGTTTAGAGAACCACCCGATAGTCCCAGTATGTAAGGGTTAGTTGGAGTTTAGACGAAGATATATAATCAACGAGGTACAAGCAAAGTACAAAAACAGTAGCAAGGCTTGCATTGCAAATCCAAGCCAACAATAGTAGATACTCAAGGGTTGTTCTAAACTTCACTCATTTTATAGAAAAAATAGCCTCAGTCATAAAAGCTATTGAAAATAAATTTGGTACAACTCTATCAAAAGCAGATAAAAGGGCGATATATAAAGAAGCCACAACATTGAATATACTGGATGCTATTCATAGAGGCTATTCAGAGACATATGGAGGTAGAAATACTGCAAAACGAATAGCAGCAGATGCAGCAAACCTACGAGGTGCTACTACTAGTAATATGAATAGATTACGCCCTCACTTGAAAAAAACAGGATTAACAGATGCTGAATTAGATACTATGTTTGAAAATGTACATAAAGATAATGTAATCTTTTTTAATAAATTTGGAATAAAATACTAGAAAATGAATACAGAAATATTAAATAATATTATTAAAAATAAAATAGTACTCAATTATATAAATAAATTACATAAAAAAGAAGCTCCTAGATGTACAGAAATCAGTAAAGAATTAAATGGAATATTTATTACGATATATAATCATGGAATGGAGCTTGTATTTACTCTAGATGAAAAACTGGAAAGTATCAGGCTTATTAGTAATTCAGAACAGTATAATACAGAATATCTTCCTTATTCTGGTCCACTACCTTGGGGACTATACCTAGATATAACTAAGACTGAAATAAGAAAACTCTTAGGTTTGCCGTCATCTACTCGCGAGAAGTTTGAGAATAGCATAATTAAACTACCTTATTTAGAAAAGTATAAATATAGCAATTATGCTCTTGAGTTACAATATAATCAGGATGGTAAATTATCAGATATACTTATAAATGTAGAAAAAAAATTCCCCGATAGTCCCAATATGTAGGGGGTAGTTCAAATTTGGAATTTGGACGAAGATATCTAATCGACGAGGTACAAGCAAAGTACAAAAACAGTGTGCGGCTTGCATTACAAATCAAAGTCAACAAGGGGCGAATAGAGGAAGTCATACTGGACCAACAAAATTTGATGTAACAATAGATCATTCTATAGAAACTGCAATAAAAAACCTGAACCTAATTTTTTTGAAAAAGGATTATCTACAATGAATGCATGGATAAAAAGTATCTATCGTACTCCTCAGCTAAAACACCTTAGAAATGAATGAAATATTAGATAAAGATCCTTTAGTAAAAGCATTCGAAAAGTATCGAATTACGCCTTTTTTATTTATTGGATCAATTGTTATTTTTTTATGTATTGGGACAATTGTACCTGCTATTTATACCGAAGTAAGTGGTCAGGGAACAAAAGGAACAATTCTTCTTTTTTTTATGATACCATTAATTCTTTTGGTTACAATAATAGTCCTTTTTATTGATAGAAAAATTGTTACTAAACAAAATATATACTTATTAAGTGTTATCGAAATTTTAAGTAGTTAAGTGAAAAGAATACGGTATATAGATCCAAATTGTTGAATACA
>CAYOJF010000104.1:0-17438 GCA_964404215.1 uncultured Aureispira sp.
TTTGAATATATTTGGTTTGATCCCTAGTTTTTTGAACAGTCCCTTACCATTCTTTTCCATCTTATTGGGCTTCCCTTTTCCATCATTGAGGGCGATGTGCAATTTTGTCCCTTCCTTAGCCGTCACTTCAAAGTAACACACGCCTTTTGCAAAATCATTCTCTTTCTTCCGTTCTGCTTTTGCTTTTTTGTAAAACTTCGCTAGGTTACCTGACTGCTTCCCTAACAACATCAAGGTCGAAACACTCCCACACGAAAATTCAAAATCAGAGAATACCATTATCTCTGTACTTCCGAATTTTTCCGCTCTCCCTATTTCTTTCTTAATTAATTTTTCGTACTCTTTTTGAGTCATCCCACTTAATTGGGTCGGATCTAATTTGGATTTAAAGCTCATTATTTGCTTTTTTAAGGTGATTATTTATTTTAGTTTGTTAAACGAGTTAAATCGTTAGTAAGGCTAAATTTAATCAAAAAAAATGATGAAAGCAAGTTAGTTTTATGAAAAGAATAGCTATAAAAGAACAATTCCGATTAGATGCTACCCAAAAAAGTCAATCGGCTGCTCATCGCCAACGCATTGACTTCAACATGGGGAAGTACCACCAAAAAGTAATCCTTGGTAAACAACAATTTGCTGATTTATCCCTCGCAAGAAAACAAGCGAAAGCGATCAAACAGGATGCCATCCAAAATTTACCAGAACTGCTAGAGGAATTTGAACACCACTTTACGACTAGGGGCGGACAAGTCCATTGGGCTATCAATAGTAAAGAGGCTCTAACTATAATTGACAAAATCACTACGCAACATCAAGCTCAAACCGTTGTCAAATCTAAATCAATGATTACGGAAGAAATTCAGCTAAATGATTTTCTAGAAGCGAAGGGGCTAGAAGTACTAGAAACGGATCTAGGGGAATTTATTGTACAAGTCAAAGGAGAAAAGCCCTATCATATTGTTACCCCCGCTATGCACCTTTCCAAAGGAGATATCGCTACACTTTTCAACGAAAAATTTGACACCCCACTCGAATATACCCCAGAAGAACTGACCGCTCATGTACGGACTCTTCTACGCAAAAAATTCGCAACCGCAACGATTGGTATTTCAGGGGGCAATTTTCTGATAGCTGAAACGGGCAGTGTTGCACTAGTGACCAATGAGGGCAATGCTCGCTTGACCACCACACTTCCCAAAATACATATCGCTATTGTAGGAATCGAAAAAATGGTTCGATCTCTAAAAGATTTGAATATATTATTGCCAGTATTGGCTACTTTTGGGACGGGACAAAATCTAACAGTCTATAATACCCTATTGAGCGGTGGCAAGTTCCCCACAGAAGTGGATGGTCCAGAAGAAATGCACGTCATACTGCTAGACAATGGCAGAAGTAACCTATTGGCAGATGCCCAGCTATCAGAAGCACTCCAATGTATCCGTTGTGGTTCTTGCCTCAATAATTGCCCTGTCTATCAGACCATAGGGGGGCATACCTACAAAAGTCCTTACAGTGGTCCTATTGGGGCAGTTATCAGTCCTCATCTACATCTAGGTACAGATTTTTCACATCTCTCAGAAGCCTCCTCGCTCTGCGGAAGTTGTACCGAAAACTGTCCTGTAGGCATTGACTTACATGGACTCTTACTCTACAATAGGCAACTAAGTCACAAGGAATCCCCTCCCCTCTCTGATCAACTGATTTGGAAAAGTTGGCAAACAGCCTCCCTCAACCGTTCTCTGATGAATACACCTGCCTTTGCTAAAAATGCTTTTAGTCATCTATTTCTAAAAGGTGCATGGGGAAAACAACGAGTATTTCCAACTTTTCCCAAAAAGACATTTAACCAAATCTGGAAAGAAAGAGAAGATCAAAAATAGTACTCTAAAACATATACTTTTGAAATCGAATAAAAGATGAATACTAAGTAAAAATAAGGAGTAAGTCACTAAGCTTTTGAGGGCATCTGAGTATACTTTTATGCATTTGAAATTCTCTGGATTTGAGGTCACTTAACAAGGTTTATATAACAAAACGCCCTTAATAGAATGCAATTATTGTTGGAAGATAATCGAGATTAGAACCTAGGTCCCAAACTAGTGTGATAGCACTTTATTTTTTCCTCCTTTTTTCAAAGAATTTGTTTACCTTTTTTCAAAAGGGTACGTTTTTGAGAAATAGTGAAATGATTTAAACTAAATATCTACTTAAAATATATGAATAGTACATCCTCTTTTGTGACTCAAAAACCTAATTCTACTTTTTTACAAAAGTATATTGCATATTACTATTTCCACCAATCTACAGATAATACTCTAAAAGAAGATTTCATCTTTTATCCTCATATCAAAAATGCACTAACCGTCTATTCCAAAGTCAGCGTTTTATTTGACCAAAACAAACAAAGAGGAATTATCTCCCCTACTCACAATGATAACTATACTTTCATTTACACCCCGATACAAACCAAACCTTGGAATGTTCAAATACATGGGCCATTCCAAAAATTAGGCATCGTTTTCAATCCATTAGGGCTAAATCATTTTACAAAAAAAAGCTTACAAAGTATCTTTAAAAATAATGCCCTTTCGATTAACACTAAGATCCCTAACCAAATTATTTGCGATGGTCTAAAAATAATTTTCAGTCTGGACTCCTTAGCAAAGAAAGTACAAACATTAGATACTTTCTTTGAGCAACGATACACCCCATTTCAGAATCAGGATGTACAACATGCAATTCAACTAATTCTAGAATCAAAGGAAAAAAGAACTGTTCAAAGTATTGCTCAAGAATTACAACTCAATAGACGTACATTACTACGCCAATTCAAAAAACATTTACTCTGTTCTGTCAAAGACTACATTGATGTTGTACAATTTCGAAAAGCCCTAGAACAATACCAATTTACATCTAATAAGCCTTCTTTTACGAATTTAGCTTATAGCAATGATTATTATGATCAATCAGAGCTAATTCGTCATTTTCAACAAAAAACAGGTCTTAGCCCTAAAAGACTTTTTAAGGAATTAGCACACTTAGGTTCTGAAGATACCTTATGGACTTTCAAATAGCTTTTTTTCTCTCTGTCCCATTTAACCAATTTTGTACGGATAAAATCATTGAAGTTTGTATTGAAATTATTTTCTCTGAATTAGTACACTGTACTTATAGACTATTTTTTTATCAATTATGAAATTACTAATATTCCTCTTACTAACATTTATTCCCTTATTTTCTTTTTGTCAACAAATCCCTACACAGCACTATTGTGGGCTAGGAACTAAAGAATGCAGTCAACTCAAAAAAAGACTATTTGATAATAGAAAAAACATCCCTACTGCTGTATTGCAACAGCATCTTAGATCACAGACAACTACTTGGCTTCCTATTGATTTTATGATAGTAGGCGACAAATTTGGTAACTACTACACAGATACAAGTTTATTAGACATCACTGTTTGTCAACTAAATGATGCTTTCTCAGATTTTAATGTACAGTTTTATGAAAAATCAATCCGTTATCTCAATGATAGTCTGCTAGACTATAATCCTTTTGATTCTACAGCACAAGTCCATGCTGCTGGATATAAACAACCTAATAGCATTAATATTTTTGTTTCTAGAAATCAGATTTATCAGAATTTATATGGCGTCGATTTCAGTTTTTATTCCCTTAGTAATGATTTTGTGGTCTTTGACCAACAAATTATCAACAGATATAATATCTCTGCACACGAAATGGGACATTTTTTTTCGTTATTACATACCTTTTTCGGTTGGGAATATCAAACAAACGTAGATTATAATAATCATTTTGGTAACCCTGCACCTGATTCTTTTTATATACCTGATTTTGGAGGGCAATATGTACAAGTTGAAAATGTTGCTAGAACTGGTGTCAATGCTAATTGTAATCAAGCAGGAGATGGTTTTTGTGACACCCCTTCTGACTATGTAAACACTGCGGTCAATTGCCTTTCTAGTTTTGACTTGAGAGACCCACACAATGTCCTCACTGTGCCAGATGAGAGCAATATGATGTCTTATTTTTTGTGTAAAAATCAATTCTCTCCTGAGCAGGGACTAGCCATGCTAGCAGACATTACTAGAAGAGGTTGGAATAATTTAGCCCCCCCTGGTGCTGCTATTATAGATACTACTGGGATACAAGCGTTACAACCTACTAATAATCAAACTATCAATATTGCAAATCCAACAACAACATTATCTTGGTCTCCATTACTAAATGCCTCTCGTTACCAAGTAAAACTTTTTAGACAAGGAGTTATCCCTGGACTTAGGTTTGTTATATTAGACACGGTGGTTTATACCAATACATTTCAATTCAATTCAAACTTGCTAACGGTAGGTCAAAATTATACTTGGCATATCAGAGGAGAAAATGATTATGACAAATGCAGCTCATTTTCAAACTTTTTTAATTTTCAAGTATCTACTGTCAGTTCGACATCTACCTTAGATTCCTCTCCTACAACATTTGATGCCATTGCTTATCAAAATTCTATTGAATGTCGTATTTCATCCAATAATGCAGATCAAGGAAATATACTATTATACAATGCTCTAGGACAACTCATAACAAGTACTCTCATTAAGATTCAAAAAGGAGAACAAATACTTCACTTGCCATTAACTAATAGAAGCAACCATGGTATTTATGTTGTAGTGCTGCAATTACAAAACAATGTACAACAAGTCAAAAAAATCTCCCTACAATAAATCATCCTTGGTTCTTATAACTTGTTACAAATAGTCCCCTCTTATTCAAATAGGGGACTGTTTTTGTTAAAATACAATCGCTTAGATAGTATTATCTCTATAGATAGTATCTAATAAATAGACATTTTTTTATATTTTTGAATAGTTTGGAACTTTTCAAACCGTCTTTTTGTCTTAGAATACGCAACGCGTATCTCAAAAACAAGTTATAAGACAAAATACTATGATTAACGCAACACCTAATACCATTACCGTGAAAAACGAATTGGAGAATACTGAAGAAACGAATATAGAGGAGTCGAAAGTAAAACAAGTCACTCCCGAACAATTAGCTGTTTTTGAGAACGAACTACTACCTCAAATCGATGCTCTGTACAACTTTGCCTTTCACTTGTGCTACAACGAGGACGACGCCAACGACTTGGTACAAGAGACCTATCTCAAGGCCTATCGATTTGTGGATAAATATATTCAAGGAACTAATGCCAAGGCATGGTTGTTTAAGATATTGAAGAATGCATTTATCAATCAGTATCGCAAAAAGAGTAAAAGACCTACTCAAGTCGATTATGAAGAGATTGCTTCTTACCACGATACCGAAGACGCAAGTTATGTCGATTTTTTCGATCTGAGAGAAGAGATATTCCAAGGAATGATGGGAGACGAAGTCACTAATGCCATCAATGCCTTGCCGCTTGATTTCAGAACAGTAATTCTACTCTGTGATATAGAAGGATTCACCTACGAAGAAATAGCTAAAATCGTCAATATACCAATTGGTACGGTACGTAGTAGATTGCATAGAGCTAGAAACATGCTCAAAGAACAACTGATTGATTATGCTCAAAAAATGGGCTACGAAGACAAACGTGGTCAAAAATAATCGGTACAACCACTACTGTACTACGGTATGGTAGTGGTGAACCAAAACAATCAATTTTTCAATCTATTTCAAATAAAAAGTAAGTATTATGGATGATTTTGGTAAAAAAGGGGAGTTCCAAAGGAGACTAGTGATGTATCTTGACGGTGCCCTATCAAACGAAGAATCTCGCAATTTTCTGACAGAGATTAAAAACTCACCAGAACAGTTTTCTAAACTACAAAAAGAAAGATCCTTTCGAGAGTTTCTACGAAAGAAAGTAAATCGACGCAGTGTATCTCCTGCACTCATAGATAGTATAAAATCTAAGATAAACTCCTCCTCCATCTAAAAAGAAGACACACTTACCCAAATCTAACACAACATCCAAACACCTATATATTTTATAGTATAAAAGATGTATCAATACTAATATAGCTACCTGCCAACTTACAGATCATGCTCTTAGTATATTGATACATCTTTTTTATTGTCCTAATTTTGCTTCTGCTGACGAGCTATCAATATGGCTCCTGCTCCAATTAGCACTACCAATATCAGCCACCAATACCAGGCAATTCCAACATTAATTAATGGAGTATCCTCTCCAATACAAACGAAAGCAGCCCAAAAAGCAGGATGTGCTGCTATGCCCGTTACATTTTGAAGGTATTCTTGCTTAGCTGCTGTCAGAGCTTCTGATTTAGACAATCCACCTCCTAAATACTCATAAAACATTTTCATAATAATCGAAGTCGATACATCATTCACTTGCCATAGACTCACTACTGCACTTGGCACACCAGCATACATAAACGACCTAGCCATAGACATCACTCCCTCTCCTTGTTCAAATTTACCATACCCTGTCTCACAGGCAGACAAAACTACTAAAGACGCTTCTAAATCCATTTGAGCGATTTCATGTCCATACAGAAAATTGTCTTCTATGCTATCATACTCTTCTGTAAAAATCATCGCAGAAGCCATTGGGTGTTCCGTATTCAGTACTCCATGCATTGCTAAATGTAGGATACCATAAGATCCTGCATGCTTCTTAAAATTGGCTTCCGTCGCTTCTATTCCAGTATAATAAGTCCCCTTTGCTATTCCTGCTATATAGTCTACCTCTCGAAGAACTGCTGGTAATGGTATTAGCGTTTTTCTTATTTTTTGTTGCGTTAGCTTTCGCTCTTGTATTTTCACAGAATCTACCGGATCATAGCTCCCTGCCATACCCAACACTTCTAGCCCAGAGAGTTTATCTTTTTCTTCACTCCCTTCATACAACATCTGGGTTGAGTAACTATATCGAACTTGATATTTATGCAACAGATAATCCATCTCCTCATAACTCGCTGTTGGTTTAAGACTCATCGTTAGTGCCTCAAATGGAATATGTCCTATTGTATAATCTGGAATAATTATTAGTTTCCTAATCCCTTCTAATCCTCGCAATCCTTCTTCTAACAACTCCTCATAAAGCTCGTAAGATCTTTGGATATACAGGTTTTGGGCAGCATTTCCTTCTTCTGTTAAAAAAGTATAATCACTGATTGATTTTCTAAAATCATCAATTATGCTATCCAATTTAGTTTTCTTCAATTCCAAATCCAGAATTCTCACTTCCTCTTTCGTCACAATCACTTGATAAACGGTACTATCTGTAACCAGATACTCTATCAGTCCCGTATGATCCTGAAGCAATTGCTTCCGTATGCCCTCTATAGTCATGACACTATCTCTTGCACCAAGTAGTTGTTTGTACTTAGGGTATTGTTTTTCTATTCTCTCCTGCAACTCTTTTAGAGCGATTTCTTTCTCAAACAGTTCCTCCTCCAAGTCAAACAATAGGTTTTCATTTCGTTCTCCTCTTGCATCAATTATTTCTTTCTGAATTAATGCCATCGACTCTTCTAATGATTTTTTCTGAGATTGGATTTCTTCTGACAAGTTAATAATCTGGTTGATATCTTCCTCCTTCAGCACACTTTGCAAGATGATAGACTTATTATCCTCCATTGCATTTAGAGCAATACTCCCATTCTCTGTCGTATTTTGCAACTGTGCTATTTGCACATTTATTTCGCTAATTTTCTGTAAATCCTTTATTTTAAATTTTTTGTCTTTATTTCGTCTATTGTTTTTCAAAATTTCCTTTATAGCAGCACTAGACCACTGTGCATAGCACCGTGCACTATCTAAATCAACCCTATTCTCCTCTACCTTATACCAATTCAAATAAGTACTTGCTATTTCACTCCAAATTATACCTAGTTGATTTAAGTCTATAAATTTGTTTTCTGAGAGTATTTCGCTCAATAATGCATTTTTGTTAGGGGTTCCAATACCCAACGAGGCTTGGTGTAAATAGAATAACTTCCCATTTCGCTCAGTCGTCAACTTAGCTAAGTTCAAATAAACATCTGAAATAAGTTCGTTTTTATGATCCTTATAGACAGATTGATAAATGGCCAATTGTATCTCTAGATTTTTTTTTGCTAAGGAGGTATCCTGTTCTATAATAGCCACTCTGTGTAAAACACCATAAGCATCTGCTTCAAGAAGAGGAGCATTATCTAATTTAGGTAGCAACTCCTTAACCAAGAATCTGACGTCATCAACAGGAGAAGTATAAATTTGCACTATTGATAAGTTAAGGTAAGCATTGCAAAGAGCAATATCTCTTTTTTCTTGCTTGGACTCTCTTTCTTTAATTTCTTTCAATAATATCGTTTCTGCCTTTTCCCATTCATTCAGTGCCATATAAATAACTCCCTTCACCTCCAAATTATCTAAGTAAAGTGTTGTTTGTTTTAGTTTATTCTCCTCAAGAATACGATTTGATTTTGATAAATAAGCTAAAGCTTCATAAGGACGATGTAGCATCTTTAACAGAATAGCTAGATTGGTATATCTTAAAGCTATATCAGTCCAATTTTTATGAACTTCCTTTTCTGCTAGTTCTAATGATTTTAGTAAATATTCAAGAGCTTCTTCATTGTTACCTAATTGTTGATATAATGCTGCTGTATTATTATAAGTATTCGATAATCCATTTCCACCTCGCTCTTTTTCATAAATTTCACTTTTTTTGAAATAGGCCAATGCCTTTTCGTAGTTTTTTTTCAAATAATAGGCAATTCCCATATTCATGTAAAAATCAGCAATTTTACCTTTATCATTCAATCTAGTAGCTATGTCAACTCCTTTATTATAATAAAAAAGTGCTTTATCAGGATTCATTCTCCTAGATTCTACCTGTCCTAATCCATTGTAAATTCTTAGCTGAATGCTCTCATCCTCCATAGAACCATCTAGCAGCTTTAGACCTAATTTTTCTGCTTCTTCTAAATTTCCTAATTGAATAAACACTGGAAATTTATTCCATTGAGCAGAAATAGCACGTCCTTCCAAACCAGCTTCTTTTGCTATAGTAGCAGCACTATCAAATAATAGTAATGCTCTTTTAAAATCACCTTCTTTTTTTGCAAGATATCCCATATGAAGAATATCCCGCACTCTCAACGAGTCTGCTGATAATACTTGTCCAAATAGCTTCATGCTACTCATCAATAAAAAACAGATTAAGAATAATGGTTTCATAGAAGGGATTAGATTAACAGCAATTATGATCAACTAGATAAGCATCTATATAGATTGTAGAAAGATGCAAAATAAACACCTTTTATAAGTTAATTCAATAAATGCTGTTATTCCTTACTTAAAAAATTACGCCTTTTCAGACCCAATACAACTAGAAAAACTAATATGACTCCTCCTCCTATCCACCAATACCAGTTTACACTAGTATTAACTAAGGGGCTATCCTCTCCAATACAAACAAAAGCAGCCCAAAAAGCAGGATGTGCTGCTATGCCCGTTACATTTTGAAGGTATTCTTGCTTAGCTGCTGTCAGAGCTTCTGATTTAGACAATCCACCTCCTAAATACTCATAAAACATTTTCATAATAATCGAAGTCGATACATCATTCACTTGCCATAGACTCACTACTGCACTTGGCACACCAGCATACATAAACGACCTAGCCATAGACATCACTCCCTCTCCTTGTTCAAATTTACCATACCCTGTCTCACAGGCAGACAAAACTACTAAAGACGCTTCTAAATCCATTTGAGCGATTTCATGTCCATACAGAAAATTGTCTTCTATGCTATCATACTCTTCTGTAAAAATCATCGCAGAAGCCATTGGGTGTTCCGTATTCAGTACTCCATGCATTGCTAAATGTAGGATACCATAAGATCCTGCATGCTTCTTAAAATTGGCTTCCGTCGCTTCTATTCCAGTATAATAAGTCCCCTTTGCTATTCCTGCTATATAGTCTACCTCTCGAAGAACTGCTGGTAATGGTATTAGCGTTTTTCTTATTTTTTGTTGCGTTAGCTTTCGCTCTTGTATTTTCACAGAATCTACCGGATCATAGCTCCCTGCCATACCCAACACTTCTAGCCCAGAGAGTTTATCTTTTTCTTCACTCCCTTCATACAACATCTGGGTTGAGTAACTATATCGAACTTGATATTTATGCAACAGATAATCCATCTCCTCATAACTCGCTGTTGGTTTAAGACTCATCGTTAGTGCCTCAAATGGAATATGTCCTATTGTATAATCTGGAATAATTATTAGTTTCCTAATCCCTTCTAATCCTCGCAATCCTTCTTCTAACAACTCCTCATAAAGCTCGTAAGATCTTTGGATATACAGGTTTTGGGCAGCATTTCCTTCTTCTGTTAAAAAAGTATAATCACTGATTGATTTTCTAAAATCATCAATTATGCTATCCAATTTAGTTTTCTTCAATTCCAAATCCAGAATTCTCACTTCCTCTTTCGTCACAATCACTTGATAAACGGTACTATCTGTAACCAGATACTCTATCAGTCCCGTATGATCCTGAAGCAATTGCTTCCGTATGCCCTCTATAGTCATGACACTATCTCTTGCACCAAGTAGTTGTTTGTACTTAGGGTATTGTTTTTCTATTCTCTCCTGCAACTCTTTTAGAGCGATTTCTTTCTCAAACAGTTCCTCCTCCAAGTCAAACAATAGGTTTTCATTTCGTTCTCCTCTTGCATCAATTATTTCTTTCTGAATTAATGCCATCGACTCTTCTAATGATTTTTTCTGAGATTGGATTTCTTCTGACAAGTTAATAATCTGGTTGATATCTTCCTCCTTCAGCACACTTTGCAAGATGATAGACTTATTATCCTCCATTGCATTTAGAGCAATACTCCCATTCTCTGTCGTATTTTGCAACTGATTTTTTAACCGAGCAATCTCTATATTATTCACGCTAATTAGACGCTGTGACTTAATGATATTTTTCTTGTCTTCCGCTGTATGTAATTGACCAAGTATTATTTTAACTGCTATACTTGAATAACCTATATAGTAGGATGCACTATCCAAATACTTTGCCTCTTGTTTTTGCTTATATTTTTTCAAAAAATGATTAGACATACTTTGCCAAACCTTTGCCAATTGCAATAGATCTATGTAAGATTTATTATCTAATATTTTTTGTGGCGTATTATTAATAGCCTGATCTTTAACCACACTATTCAATGCTTTTTTATAAAAATATAATGGATCTTTATCATGAGTTATACCAGCTAAAACTGTATAGGTTTCTGAAATATAGCTATGTTTTTTGGTCTCAAAAACAGCAGTATGTATATCTATTTCTTTTTGATAATACTGAACAGCAGTGACAGTATCCCCTAATGCGACCATCGTATTCGCAAGAATCTCATAAGCACTAGCTTTTAGGAGTGGGAAATCTCCTAAAAAGGGCAATAAGCTGTCAATTCTAACCTTTGCAGCAGTAGCTCCTTTATTTTCTCGAATTGCCCTAGCCAAATTAAGATGGCTGTTATAAAAAGATTTCCCTTTTTTTTCCTGCCGCTCCAATCGCAGTTCAATTTCTCTTGCCAATAATTCCTCTGCCTTTGCCCATTTTTCCAATTTCAAATAAATAAAGCCCTTTGCTTTGATGTTATACAAATACAATGAAAGATACTCTAAGTTCTTTTGCTTCAAAATTCGATTAGACTTAGACAAATAACTTAATGCTTCAGTTGTTTTTTCTAAACTAATAGATACAAAAGCTAAATTGGTATATCTCTTTGCTATTCCTAACCAATCCTTTTTTTCTTGCCCTTCTAACAATTGCAATGACTTTATTAGATACTCTAGTGATTCTGCATTGTTTCCTGTCTCTTTGTAGACACCTGCATAGCAATTATATAACCTAGATAATTGGTCATTGGAGAGTACATCTTGGTAGCTTCCACTCTTGTTAAAACAAGCTAATCCAGCTTTAAAATTATCCTTCTTACAATGAATAATTCCTATATTCATATTTATAGTAGCTATCCATTGTTCTAAACCAAGTAATTTTGCTCCCTCTAGTCCTTGTTTATAAAAATCAAAACTTTTATCTAGATCATTTTTCAAGAAGGTAACTTGCCCTAAAATATGATAACTTTCTACTTGATTTGCATTAGGTTCTCCTTCATTCCGAATAGACTCATCCATTAGCTCCATTGCTAATTTTTCGGCTTGATCTAATCTCTTAACCTTTATCAATACCGCAGCTTTTTGGATATTCGCTGCAATAGATTTCTTCACTAAGCCCATTTCATTTGCTAGTACAACTGCACTATCAAATAATGATAATGCTCGGTCAAAAGCCCCCTCCTTTTCAGCAACATGTCCCATTTCCATTATATCATTCACCTTCAATGAATCTACTACCAATACTTGTCCAAATAGCTTTATGCTACTCATCAACAAAAAGCAGATTAAAAATAATGGTTTCATAGAAAGGCTTAGATTAACAGCAATTATTATTATAAACTAGATAAGTATCTACATAGGTTGGGGAGACGTGCAAAATAAATACCTTTTGTAAGTTAATTCAATAAATACTGTTATTCATTACTTAAAAAATTACGCTTTTTCAGACCAAATACCAGTAGAAAAATTAATATACTCCCTCCTCCTATCCACCAATACCAGTTCACACTAGTATTGACCAATGGGCTATCCTCTCCAATACAAACAAAAGCCGCCCAATAAGCTGGATGGGCAGCTATTCCTTTTGCCCGCTTGATATAGTTTCGTTTCGCCATCGTCAACGCCATGGATTTTGTCATCCCTTGATTCAAGTTTTCATAAAATAGCTGCATCAAAACAGCAGTAGATACATCATTGACTTGCCACAAGCTCACAATAGCACTCGGCACCCCTGCATACATAAATGATCTAGCTAAAGACATCACCCCCTCCCCTTGTTCAAACTTACCATACCCAGTCTCACAGGCAGATAAAACTACTAAATCTGCACTCAAATCCATCTGAGCAATTTCGTAACCATACAAGAAATTATCCTCTATACTATCAACATCTTCCGTAAATGCCATAGCTGATGCCATGGGGTATTCTATATTTAAAACACCATGCATTGCCAAATGTAGTACATTATACTGGTTCGCATTTTGTTTAAAATTCGCTTCCGTTGCACGCATTCCTCGATAAAAACTCCCTGATGACACAATATTCTGTATGGCATCCACTTCTTCCTGTACAGAGGGTAGTGGAATAAGATGCTTTCGAATTCGCTGCTGGGTAAATGTACGTTGAAGCATCCCTCTGGACGGAATAGAATCATAACTGCTTGCTATCCCCAATACTTTCAGTCCTTTATATTCCTGATCCTTTGACCTCTGATATTCATATAATAGCTGAGCAGAATAAGCATATCGAATTTGATATTTGTATAACAAATAATCTAGCTCTTTGTAATTAGCAACATTTTTTTTAGAAGTAGTCAATAGGGTCTCAAAAGGGATATGACCCAACGTGTAATCAGGAATGATAATTAGCTCCGTGATACCATCCAATTGAGCGAGTCCTTCACTCAATAGTAATTGATATAACTCACATCCAGTCTTCAAGTACAAACGATCTGCCGCTTCATTGTTCTGATTGATAAACTGGTAGTTACTCAAAGATTTCCTAAAGGAATCCACCATCTGATCTAATTGTACCTTAGGTAATTCTAAGTCTAGAACCAATGCCTTTTTTTTCGTTATTACAACCTGATAAGTAGTAGAATCCGTCACCAAATATTCAATTAAAGCAGTTTGATTGTTGAGTAATTTTTGGCGGATTGATTCTATTGACAAAAATGCTTTTGACGATAATATTTTCTTATACTTAGGATAATCTCTTTCTAGTTGTTCTTTGAATTGGTCTAGTTCTCTTTTATTTTCAAATAACTTAGATTGCAAATCTGTTACCGCAACTTTATTTACCGATTCTTTTTTGTCTAAAATCTTTTTTTGTAAAGTTTGTATGGCTACCTCTAAGCTTTTTTTCTGTTGTTGAATACTATCAGGTAGTTTTAATATTTGATTCAGATCATTCTCCCTTAATGCATCTTGTAAAAGAATAGACTTATTTCCTTCCATCATATGGAGTACTGTAGTTAAGTATTCCTCATCTTCATTCAGTTGATTTTTTAGATATCCAATACGAATACTATTTTCGCTTGCACGCCTAAGCATTTTGATATTAAATGTTTTATCTGATGCATTGTGGCTCTCACCCAACATTTTTTTAATTGCCTGAATTGACCATTTCATATAATACGCAGCACTGTCCAAATCTCCTATTTCCCCCTCTTTTTCATACCAATACAAGTAATTGGATGCTATATCTCGCCACACAACTTCTAAACTCTGTAAATCAATATACTGTTCTTCTTTAATAATTTTTGAAGGATTATTAATATCGTCATCTATTGTTAATACCTCATTCAGTGCATTTTTAAGATAAGTAAGTTTGTCTTCACGTTTGGGTGTTGCCTCTGCAAGATGCAGATAAGTAGATACTATTTTAGGATGTTTTTTGTTTTTATAAATAATTCGATATAACTCTAAGTTTTTTTTCATCCACTTAATAGCACTCTGTCTGTCATTTTTACTTTTTGCTATTACATATAATCCCCTATAAGCTCCTTCCCTAATTAAAGAGGAGTCATTGAGAGTAAGAAGTGCCTCATCGATAATTGCCTGTGATTTCTCGTATTCTTCCGATAAAATGTAAAGCTGAGCTAAATTTAAATAACTCACTTCTAGATTATTAAAAGTATTTTTTGCATTCTTTTTAAGTCTAATTTCTTCTTGTAACAAGCTAGTCGCTTTATCGAATTCTCCTATATCGGCATATATAGCAATTTCAACCTCTAAATTGTCCTGATATAAAGAAGTATTAGTAAGATTATTTGTTTGTATAATGTGCTTAGATTCTGTCAAGTAATCTAAGGCTTGATAGGGCTTTTTGACATCTCTATAGAGAAGTGCTGTATTTCTATATTGAAGGGCTATTGCCATCCAATCTTTCACTACTTTTTTTTCTTCTAACTCAAGTGCTTTTAATGAATACTCAAGTGCTTCCGATTTATTACCTAACGATTGGTGCAGAGCTGCTGAATTATTATAAACTCCTGCTAGTTGATTTTTACCTGAACTTATTTGATAAGTTTCAAATTTTTTGAAATAAGATAAAGCAGTTTCAAAATCATTTTTAAAATAGAAAACAATACCAATATTCATATAATAACTAGCTGCAATACCATCTCTGTTCAACTGTCTCGCAATAGATAACCCCTTTTCATAATACTCGAGTGCTTCATCTAGATTATTCCGTCTACTCTCTATTTGTCCTAAACTAGTATAACAGTTAGATTGATTGACCCCTACCTCACCCTCTCTTTCTATAGACTCCTGTAGTAATGCCAAATTCATCTTCTCACCTTTTTCAAAATCTCCTTTTTTGACATAAATGTCTATTTTTTTAAACCTAGCATAAATAGACATTTTAGCCATGTTTAGTTCTTCCGCTACTATAGAAGCACTATCAAAAAATAGCAAAGCTTGATCAAATTGACCTTCGTTTTGGGCAGCAGCTCCCATATCAATTATATGCTGTACAATAAGAGAATCCTCTTTAGGTAATTGGGCAGAGACACAGTTACAAATGAGAATAAATAATATTAATAAGAAATGTTTTAGATTACACATGTATAATTCTTTTATAAAATTGAATAAATATTCAATTAATAATAAAAACTATGCCATTTCTATCGTTCTAAACAAACCTCTTAGACCAAAGAAGTCTAAAAGAAGCTATTAACAACAATATGCTCCCTCCTATCCACCAATACCAGTTCACACTAGTATTGACCAAAGGACTATCCTCTCCAATACAGACAAAAGCTGCCCAGTAGGCAGGGTGAGCAGCTATTCCTTCTGCCTGCTTGATATAATTTCGTTTCGCCATCGCCAACGCCATGGATTTCGTCATCCCTTGATTCAAGTTTTCATAAAACAGCTGCATCAAAACAGCAGTAGAGGCATCATTGACCTGCCACAAGCTCACAATAGCACTCGGTACCCCCGCATAGTGCTAGAGACATGACTCCTTCCCCTTGATCAAATTTACCATAGCCTGTCTCACAAGCAGACAGAACTACGAGTTTTGCATTCAAATCCATTTGAGCAATTTCGTATCCATAGAGAAAATTATCTTCTAGGGTATCACCATCTTCTGTAAATGCCATTGCGGAAGCCATTGGGTGGTTTTGATTCAGTATACCATGCATGGCTAGATGCAGCACATTATACTGATTAGCCGATTGTTTAAACTGTGCTTCTGTTGCCGTTACACCTTTCCAATAGTCCCCTCCCTTAATGATATCAGCCAACATATCCAATTCTTGATTGACTGCAGGTATAGGTTGCAGATCTGTTCGCATTCTCTGCTGTACCAAAGTACGTTGTGACAATACTCCTCTTCCAATGCTATCATAACTAGCCGCAAAACCAAGTATATGAAGTTGATTAGGCAACTCATCAGCAGGTAATGCAGTAGATAATAATTGTGCCGCATAACTGTATCGAACAGTATATTGGTCCAATAGATATGGTAATGAATTATAGGGTTTATCCTCTTGAATCGCCTCAGTTAATAACACCTCAAATGGGATATGTCCTAAGGTATAGTCTGGTACAATAACCAATGATTCTATTCCTTGTAGTTGTTTTTCCGTAGGGTAGACTAGATTTTGATATAACCAGTGAGCAGTATTTGTATATTTTTTATAATTTTCTTGAGGTTGATTCACAATAAACTTATAGTCTGTAATCGAGGTCCGAAAAGATTGAATTTGATCTTCCAATACGGTCTTATCAAAAGGGAGTTCATGCAGTACAAAATCATTTTTAGTTATGACCAACAAATAACTACTAGAATCAGCTACCAAGTATTCTAACAATGCCATCTTATCATCTAAGATTTGTTGTTGAATCTGAGTGACATCTATGACATCATTGTTCGTTCGGAGACTCTTATAGGCAGTATAATCTTCTCCCAGTCTTTGTTCCAATTTTTCTAAATTTCTTTTATCGTCAAATAAGCTATTCTTTAGCGTATCTATTTCTAGCCCTTCCAACTTAGCATCTATCATTGCTTTTTGAGTCGCTGCTATTCTTTTTTGGTAAGTTGTTTTTTGGTTTAGCAAACTATCAGGAACGCCACTAACCCTTTGGGCAAACTTATCTTGCAGTACTGATTGCAAAATCGCTGACTTGTTTTTTTCCATTGCCCTAAATGCTGGCAACAAATCAGCTTCATCGTGAGTATCTTTGTATTTCAATAAGGCTAATTTGACACTATACACATTATTTTCTTGATTATATTTGATGATATTTTTTTGATCAGCGACTTCT
>CAYOJF010000105.1:0-17423 GCA_964404215.1 uncultured Aureispira sp.
TGCCAAGCCAGATCAGCCTGCCGACCACCTCGATGTCTCAGGTGAGAGAATAGAAGCCATGCCTGAAAATGTGACGCGACTGAATCAGGGATAGTCATTAGCCTGTTCACAAAGAGATATGTCAGCTTTATAAGCTAGAGAGGTTTTGCAGTAACGTCTGTGCTTTATCAAGTAAGGCGTTTTGTTGTTCCGGTGACTGCTTATCCCAGTTGCGATAGGTAAATGCTAAGCGCGGGTTATTACCGAACTTCTCTCGATGACGAATCATGAAGTCCCAATAAAGGCTGTTGAGCGGACAGGCATTGTCTCCCAGCTTTTCCTTCACCTTGTAATGGCAGTGCTTGCAGTAATCACTCATCTTATCGACATAGTTTCCTGACGCTGCGTATGGCTTAGAGCCAACAATACCGCCATCGGCAAACTGGCTCATGCCACGGGTATTCGGTAGTTCAACCCATTCTAAAGCGTCAACATATATCCCCAGATACCACGCGTCGACCTCGTCAGGATCAATACCTGCGATCATGCAAAAGTTCCCGGTCACCATTAATCGTTGAATATGATGTGCATACGCGTAATCTAACGACTGTTTGATGGCGTGATGTAGACAATTCATCTTGGTATCGGCGGTCCAAAACCAAGACGGTAACGCTTGCTCGGCCTTAAGTGCGTTCAACTGATGGTAATTGGGCATATTCGCCCAATAGATACCCCGAACAAATTCTCGCCAGCCGAGTATTTGGCGAACAAATCCTTCTACCTGTGTAATATCAATCTTCTCGTTGTCCCAATAAGCTTGTTCTGCTGCCTGTACAATCTCTTGGGGGCTAATCATCTTGGTATTCATTGCAAACGAAAGACGGCTATGATAAATCGACCAATAATCCTCGTGCATAGCATCTTGATAGGTACCAAAAAGAGGTAAAAGTCGCTCTATAAAATCTACCAATACCGCTTGAGCTTCCTCTCTTGTTATTGGCCAAATAAAATGCTTTGCATCTATATTTCCGATTGTCTTAAGACCAACTACCTGAGTTTCTGCATAAATATCTTGCACATCATGTGCATATAGTTTAGGTGCAGCAGGTTTGTGTCCTTTTGGGAGTTTTTTTCTATTAGAGCCATCATAATTCCACTTGCCTCCCAACGGATCGCTACCGTCCATAAGCACCTGGTGCTTACGACGCATATTGCGATAAAAATGCTCCATAATGACCGATTTCTTACCTTCGGCATAATCTCTCAGTTCTGTCCTTTCGGTATAGAAGTGCTCTGAAGATGCACATAGCGTTTTTATCGCTAGCTCTGCTGTATAAGTCCGCAATAATTCATCCAATCGATATTCATCAGGTGCCTGATATTCCAATTGTTGCACTTCATATTGCTCAATTAGTTGATTGCAATTAGCGGCAAAGCTGTGTAGGTTATCCGACTGATTGATGGTATAATAAGCTACTTGATGTCCTGCTTTGCGAAGGGCATCTGCAAAAGCTCGCATGGCTGCAAAAATACCAACTACTTTTTGTATATGATGAGTCACATATTCGCTCTCGGGCTTGATTTCCATCAATACATAAAGCACATCTTCTTCTACTGTTTCGAACCAGCTATGGTTATAGTTGAGCTGATCTCCTAGCAACAATCGGAGTGTCTGAAAAGACTTTTTCATCCTTTATCGTTTTGATATTTTATTGTTACTAATAGATCGCTGACGATTGCACTTAAACCTTCCTTCTACAAACTGGCGTTTCGCACGATGTTTTGTACTTCGGCCTGATACCCTTGCCCTCCACATCCTAAAACTAGATGGCTTCATGTGTTTTCGCATGAGCTTGATGACCTCTTTCTCTGTCAATCCAAATTGCTCTTGAATCGCATCAAAAGTTGTTCGGTCTTCCCAAGCCATCTCAATGACTCGATCAATCTCTCTTATTTTTTCTTCCGACTGTTCTGATTCTTTTGTTTGGTCTTGGTCCATGATTTTCGATTATTGAACGTATGTACTCGAAGTATACGGGCTACTTCTTGTCTGACAGCAGGGCGTTTGCGGTATTCCCACAGCATATCCCTAGCATATTTTCCTGTTTCCTTAGTATCAACAATCGGATAAGGATAATGTTGACCAAGTTCAAATCCCATTCGGAGTGCTTCTAGTGGAGCAATTTCCCATGGTGTATGAATGTCTGCTGTAGAAACAGAAGCCAACTCTGGCACCCACTGACGAATGAAATCGCCCGCTTTATCATGTTCCTGAGATTGTTTGATTGGATTGTAAACCCGTATCGTATTGATCCCTGTCACTCCAGCTTGCATCTGAATCTGAGGGAAATGAATCCCTGGCTCAAAATCTAAAAATAAAGCGGCTAAGTGTTCCGCAGCTATACGCCAATCTTGCCAAAGGTGTTGCACAAAAAAAGATACCAACATCGCCCTCATTCTAAAGTTGATATATCCTGTTTGGTGTAGACATCGCATACAAGCATCTACCAATGGATAACCAGTTTCCCCCTCTTTCCATGCGGTTATAAAAGAAGGATTATCCACATACTCAAACGTCTCGTAGCCTCGATTTAGCGGCCGTACTTCTATAGCTATTTCAGATTCAAATTGTTGCATAAAATGGCTACGCCATCGTATCCGATCTATGAACCCTTTGATATATTTCCCTTTGGGATGCTCTTTTTTAGTCTGCAATGTTAGCTGATGCAATTGGCGGATACTAATATTCCCCCAAGCCAAATAAGGTGATAAACGGCTACAACTCTTTCGACTCAATGCTGGTTTCGAAATATGAAACATATAATTCTGGAAACGCCCTCCCATAAAACTATGCAGGTACTGCCACCCTTTACGTTCTCCTCCTTCCTGAAAATTAAGATTGCGGATACCTACCTTTTTGGTAAAATTAGTCGCATCAAAGGATATTTTGATTGCCTTCGGCAGGGTAACAAATGTTATCTGCTCTAATTGAGGGTTCTGAGTAGGTTTATCCATGTAGGCGTACCATTCTTCAAACCAATCGTCACGATGCAATACCGCTCTACGAACGCCATCATTACTAAACTCTTTCCACTCAATAGACTTTTCCTTTGTATAGGCTTTTACAGCTAAGTCTCGGTCATAGGTCCATTGCACACCTGTTTCCTGTGAAGAATAGATGGCATTAATTTTATAATGAGAAGATAACGCTTCCAAAAAAGCGATAAAATCCCCCTTAATAACCTGTACATTATGAGGGTGAATTTTTCGTGCTTGTAGATGCAAATCCCTCAACGACTCTATTACAAAACGCCAATGTCGAGTACTATAAATAGGTAGTGCCATCAGAGATGGTTCGAAACAATAAACAACAAGTGTTGGAATGTTAGCTTTCATAGCCGCATAAAGTGCTGGATGATCTTTCCATCTTAAATCTCGTTTGAGCCAAACTATGTTAATTACTGTTTTCATACCTATATTCAAACCTCAATCCCTTTCTTTTGTTTAATACAAATTGAAGGAGCTTCATTTATACCTTCCTTTTCAGTAAAACTACCTGTGTTATGCTCAAAATTGCTTTTTCAGACATTTATAAATATCAACTCCCTGAAGGGCATCGATTCCCAATGGAAAAATATGAGCTGATTCCTCAACAATTGCTACATGAGGGAATTGTTACCCAAGAGCATTTTTTCGAGCCTTCTGTACTAGAGGAAAAATGGATACTTTCGATTCATGATCAAGTCTATTGGGAACAACTTAAGCATCAAACACTACCTGCTAAAGCAGCCCGAAAAATTGGACTCCCTATGTCTGCTCACCTAGTTCAGCGAGGACGGATTATTAGTCAAGGGACTGTTGACTGTGCCTTGCATGCTCTTCAGTATGGGGCGGCTATGAACATAGCGGGAGGCACTCACCACTCTTACCGAGATAGAGGAGAGGGGTTTTGTGTCATCAATGATTTCGCTATTACTTCTCAGTACCTACTATCCAACAAACTGGCAAAAAAAATATTAATCGTTGATTTGGATGTGCATCAAGGAAACGGTACTGCAGCTATTTTCCAACAAGAAAACCGTGTCTTTACTTTCTCGATGCATGGAGCTAAAAACTACCCACTAAAAAAAGAAAAATCAGACCTTGATATTCCCCTAGAGGATCAAACAGATGATGCAACGTATTTGAGTATTTTGAAGGATCAATTGCCGACATTGATCGAAAAGGTAAAACCTGACTTTATTTGCTACCTATCTGGCGTAGATGTATTGGCAACTGATAAACTTGGTCGACTCGGTATGACACTAGGAGGATGCAAGGAAAGAGACTTGATTGTATTTGAACAATGTCATAAATATGGTATTCCCGTAGCCGTGAGTATGGGCGGAGGTTATTCTGAACGGCTTTCGCATATTGTAGATGCTCATACCAATACCTATCGAATGGCTCAAGAAGTCTTTTTTTAATAAAAAAGCCCAAAGCAGTTAGAACTACTTTGGGCTTCTCTATACACAGAAATGTGCTAAAACAAGTGATGGCTTACTTCATCACTTTGATTTGCTGTGTCATTACGTGCTTTTCTGTTTGGATAGAAATGATATAAATACCATTCTCTAAGTTTCCTGTATTGATTTGTGTATTCATAGCTGCTATATTCATTTGATTGAATACCAACTGACCCAATACACTGTGAATTTGGATAGACTCAATCTCTACTTCGCTTTCGATATTCAACTGACCGTAAGTAGGATTAGGATAGATCGCTACACGAGTACTGTTGTTTTCAATTTTTTGAGTAGAAGTAATATTAATAGCCGAACAAGGTACTAGGCTATATCCTTCATTACGAGGGTTGGTTGGATCGAACTGTGTTACCCATCCAGCAATATTGAATGTTCCTGTTGGAGCAGGCTGATTATACAAATCTACATCATTGTCAATACGAACAATAGAAGTGTCTGCACTACCATCTGTTACACGAACATTAAATCCAGAACCAGTACCTGTCCATTCTGCAGTGTCAACCAATGCAATATTACTCAACATTACATATTTGTTCTCTGTCATTTCATTCAATACCGTTACTGACATTGGTGCTGGAGCAGCTATTCCTTGCTGAGCAATAACAATACTATCTGGTGAAAACTGCAATAAACCATTAAACTGTGCTACTGTACCAAAGATATGTAATGAATCTCCTGCTGTAAAACTATAGTTGCTTACATCATTGAAAGAAAAAATACGGATTCCGTTACTGTTATCAGAGTTAGCAAATGGAAAATCATATCCTCCTGCTCTGTTATCATTACAATAAGCTACTGCTCTCAATTCGCAAGTAACTCCTGCTGAATCAGCTAATCCTGCTGTATCTATTCCGTTAATCATACTGATAGTGTATAATGGGTAAGATGCTGGTGGCGGTGGAATAACTGCCTGACAAGTATTCATCATACCTGGTGTAGCAAAAATAGAATCCGTTGCTGCACTAGAAGCAGAACCTACATAGTTATTAGATGTTCCCCAGTTACTACCATTATTATTATCTGTAGTAGCATCGCACAATTGTAGTGAAAAACCTGCACCATCCGCATTAAGTGGCCAAGGAGCCCCATCGTCATAGTTCACAGAATCTACCATAGCACCTGCCATGTCAACAATAGCAATATCTTCACCACCGTTTGACAAACCACCACTAGTCCAAGTAGCATCTGGAAAACTACCAAAAGCTGTTTGGTAAGCTGCTGAATCTGCTGCAATGATAAAATACCCCCCTGCTGGAATTGTTCCTCCGGCAAATGTATGATTAACCCCTTGTGTAAAGCGGTAACCTTGTAAACTAACTGCAGTAGCACCTGCATTATAAAGTTCAATAAACTCCTCTGACTCCGCAGCAGCACCTGGTATGTTATACAATACCTCATTGATTACTACTTGTGCAGAAGCAGCAAAATTTAGTACTAGGACCAAAGAAAAAATAGTTAGTAATTTTCTCATGATTTTTGATTTGAATTAAATGTACGATTTTGATTTCGAGTGCAAAAATACGATTTTTAGTTAAGTATTTCAACAAAGAAATCCCCACTTGAAACAAGCGAGCAACAAAAACCCAATAAACACCTCATAATCAATCACTTAAATACAAAACAACCTTCTCATTAATTATTTGTAAATTCAATGTAAACTCAATTTGGCAGGCTATTAGCTGATTTATCTTATAGAATTTACGTTATTGTATTTAAATGGCTATCATATTATATAGCTTACCTAGACATTTTATGAGAATATAGCATTACACACACTACTAACACTACTTACTATGATTCTACAAAAAACTGTTCTCTTGCTTCTTTTGATCTGCTCCTATTTGGTCACAATCGCTCAAGAACCTGCAGCTATCAAAGAGTACAATGCTGGTCTAAAATACTACAACCTTAATAATTATGCGGATGCCAGTCCATTCTTTGAGAATGCTATTCGAAAAGATCCCACTTTTGTCAATGCTTACAAGATATTGATTAGTTGTCAAGAACAGCTTGGACAAAGGCAATTGGTCATCAAAAACTATGAAAAAGTCATTGACTTATCTCCTTCTGATAAAAAATCCTGTTATAACCTCGCTCTAACTTATTTAGAAATCAAAGATTATGATCGGACTATAGTCTATCTCAAAAAAGCACTCCAAATAGATTTGGGCTATACCAAAGCCGCCAATAAGCTGAAAGAAATAGAAGCCTATCTGGCAAAAGAACAGACTAAAAAATATGAAGCAACTCAAGTAGAAGAAACTAGTCTAGAAAAGACGGTCTATCAGCAAGCTCTCGTACTCTATCGCCAAAAAGCTTATCACAAAGCACTTTCCAAACTAGAAAGTTTTTCAGAGGAAATAACTCTAGCTGATTTTTACTATCTCAAAGCGATTAGTTATCAAAATATAGGCAAGCGTACAGAGGGTATCGAAAATTACGAGCTTGCTCTAGAAGTCAACGATAGACACTTCAATAGTAATTTGAACTTAGGTACTATTTACTATAACGATCAGCAATATGGAGAAGCCGTCCAACTTTTAGAAACTGCTTATGATCGTCGTTCCAATGATATGCCACTGTTATTCAGCCTAGGACAGGCTCAATATCATGCTGGAGACTATGAGGCCGCTATTGAACACCTAAATGACTATACGGCTCGTAAAACAAAGGATGGGGAAGCTTGGCTGCTGTTAGGAAAAAGCTACAGTGCCCTCAAAAAATCTAAAAATGCCGCCAAAGCTTTTGATATGGCTCAAAAATACGGCAGTCAAGATGATGCGATTAGTGACAAACTCAATAATGCGATCTCTAAATTTGGAAAACAAGCCAGTGAATTAACTCAAAATGGCAATTATCAAGGTGCGATTGAAATCCTAGAAAAAGCAATTGAAGAACATTCAGAAGAAGCTTCGCTCTATTTCAATCTTGGACTGAACTATATGGAAGTCGGCAACTATAAAAAAGCCCGAAAAGCATTTACTAAGACTATTGATTTAGATGCTTCTCACGCCAAAGCCTACCAAGGACTGGGATTGATTTACTACGAAAAAGGAGAATTCAGTATGGCGGCTGCTTATTATCAAGCAACAATTGATGCTGGAAAATTTGATGAATATGTATATTATAAACTAGGAAGCTGTCTGTACAAACTCAAGCGAGTAGAAGAGGCTGTAGTTGCTTACGAAGAAGCCGTAAAAATTAACCCATCTGTCAAACAATTTTACTTTGGGCTGGCATTGGCATATATTGGAATACGAGCCAACAAAAAATCGGTCGCAATGCTTCGTAAGGCATTAGAACTAGACCAAGGTTTTTTAGATGCTCAATACCACATTTGTGTCAATTATATAGAAATGAATCGCTATGATGATTGTATCGCTGAAGCCAATCTCATTCTCAAAAAAGATGATTTGTATGCTAAGGCTTACTTAGCAATTGCTCACTCTTATAAAAGAAAAGGGGAATATCTAAAAGCTGAAAAATATCAAGATAAAGCCGTAGAATTGGATCCAACACTAAGAGATTGAGAACAATAGGCTCTATTTTTACACTTGCAAATACTTTAATAGCTACTTTTTTTGAAAGTTGTTTTGTTTCTTTTGCGAAACCACTTATATTTAAGTGTTAATAGAATTTGTTTTTGTGACTTATTTTTAACGAAGTTGTTCAAACATTTATATTTCTCATTCAAATAAAATAAACAAATCCTCATGGCTAAAGATTTAGAAAAAGGCGTTGATACAATGATAGAAGCACTAACTGCTGACTTTAACACCTATAATGAAAGTGGAAAAGAAATTCCTAAACCAACTAGTAAGTTCTGGAGAAAAATCAAAAAAAGATTATCAGAGGGATTGGGAGCAGAATTTGAGAAAGATCCAGCTAGCAAAGCTGCTGACCTGAAAGCCGAATTTCTCACTTTAGGAGAAAATCCTAGAGTACAAATGGTTTATGCCATTTATCTACATGACAAAGGTTTGTCACTAGAGGAGTAGATTACAATACTAGCAAATTCCTATATAATTTGCAAAACGAACAGGCAATGTGATAGCATCATATTGCCTGTTTTTTATTACCTTTGACCTTCAATTATAATATATGGGACTGCTGATAAATATACTCCAACCTCTACTCAAAAAATACATTCATCACAAGGCAAATAAAAGCCTCGTTGACTACAACCAGCCTATTGTCGCCTCACAACTTAGTGCTCCAGTAGAAGTTATTTATGACCAATGGGCAGTTCCACACCTTTATGCCAAAAATCAAGCAGATCTATTCTTTGCTCAAGGGTATCTACATGCTCAAGAGCGTCTATGGCAAATGGAGCTAACGAGAAGAGTCGTTTCGGGTACCTTATCAGAAATCATTGGCAAAGATGCCTTGGCAGTAGATAAAATCGCTCGGTCTATGGGCATACGCCGTTGTGCTGAAGCGGATAAAAAACAATATCAAAACCACCCAATTTATGCCTGCCTAGCAAGCTATGCTGCGGGTATCAATCATTTCATTAATACTTGCTCACACTTACCCGCAGAGTTCAAGTTGGTTAAGCATACTCCTAAGCAATGGGAAATAGAAGACTCGTTAGGAATGGCTCGACTAGTAGCCCTTCAAATGGCTCAAGGATGGTTACATGAGTTAGATCGTTTTTCGTTAGCTCAGAAATATGGCCTCGAAAAAGCCATGGAACTTTTTCCCGACTATCCTGCTAATAATCCAACGGCTCTAAAGTATGGAATTGAAACATTTCATAAAAAAAATGGGCTTTATGAAGCATTTCAAGGGCCTTACCTTCATCCACTTGGCGGAAGCAACAACTGGGTTATAGCTCCTGAAAAAATGGAAACCAATAGTGCTATTCTAGCTAATGATCCTCATTTGGTCATTGGTACCCCCAATATCTGGATTGAGAATCACCTGGAAGCTCCAGACTATAAAAATACAGGCGTATCCATGCCTGGTGTCCCTTTGGTATTAATTGGGCATAATGCTCAAGTAGCTTGGGGAGTCACCCTCGCTTACACCGATACACAAGATACTTATATCGAAAAATTCACCGCCCCTAGTTGTTCTCAATATCATTTTGGAGATCAGATTCTAAAATCAACTATTCGGACGGAAAATATTACGATCAAAGGCGAAAAGACACCTTACGAACACCGTATTATTGAGACGAATCATGGACCTGTCGTAATAGATTTGGATGAGACTTCTAAGATTACACTAAAATCCAATGGACTTAGAGCTAACCAAATGGTACTTGGTTTTTATCAACTCAATATGGCTCAAAACTGGAATGATTTTGTAGATGCCTGTGCTCTAATGACGTTCCCTTCCTTAAATATTGTTTATGCCGATACACAACAAAATATTGGCTATTATATGACTGGACAAGTCCCTATTAGAGAACGTTCCAAAGGATTGTTACCTGCCCAAGGCTTTAGTGCCAAACAAGAATGGCAAGGCTATGTTCCATTTGAGAAAATGCCCCATGTTTTTAACCCTGAACAAGGCTATTTCTATACTTGCAATCATCAAATCGTAGACAAAGATTATCCCTACGATTTGGGTTCCTTATGGATGAATGGTTACCGTGCTCAGACACTAGACAAATACTTACAATCCAAAGATAAATTTTCCTTAGCAGACTCTGAAAAGTGGCAAATGGATTTCTATTGTCCTTCAGGGGTAGAATTTGCTGCTTTTTTTGAACAATGGCTACTCAATGACACCCTAAAAATAACCGATGATATTCGTAAAATGCTCTGGTTTCTGACCCAATGGGATGGAACTTTAGACAAAGATAGTATTGGTGGAACCGTCTATCATGTGCTGAAACAGCAGATTGTAGAGCTATGGCTAGAAGATAAACGCCCCCTCCAAGGTAGGGTGTCTAATGAACAAATTCCGATATTTACCAATACTGAATTTTTCGGACAAGATACGACCGCAATCTTAAGACTACTCCAAGATCCCGAAGCTCAATGGTGGGATGGAAATCAAGACAAATTACTCCTAACAGCTGCCGCTAATGCTCATCAGTATTTGGTAGAAAAACTCGGCGAGACTGCTAAAAATTGGAAATGGGGTAGCTTACACCAAATAGTCTGTAAACATGCTCTAAGTGCCAAAGAGCCTCTTGGAGACATCTTTAACGTTGGTAATCTCCCAATTGGAGGAGATGGGGATACCCTCTGTCAAATTGCCTTTATTCCCAATAGTGAATATAGTGGTTCTATGGTAGCGGCTTCTTACCGTCAAATTATTGATATGGGAGACCTAGACAACTCCAAGTGTATTGCTCCTGTAGGGCAAAGTGGTAATCTAGCCTCTCCGCACTATGCGGATCAATTCCCAATGTGGGCAGCTGGTGAGTATAAACCAATGCTATGGAGTAGAGCCGCTGTGGAAAAATATGCCAAGTATAAAATGGAAATGAAGCCTTAATCATTATTTTGATGCAATAACTTTTTAGCAAATATAAAATACATTATTCCTCCCAATATTGCCCCAACTAAAAAAGCTACAAAAACAAGTGCTAAAAGTAGTAATATGGTTTCTATGATTCCTAAATATCCCTCATCAGTAATAAAAGCTACAAAAGCATATATTAGAGCTGGCGTCGCTAATATTGCTCCACCAACTGTAAAACTATATTTCTTTTTCCTCAAAAAAGTTTGTTCAAAATATTTATCAAACAGAAAATAGTAAATTCCAACCCAAGTCCCTATTATAGCTATAGGTAAAGGAAACTGAACTAAGAGGACATTTCTTACAGTTGCAAAGATAACTGTAGAGACAATGACCAGAACTGTTCCAATCAAAACGATTTTTAAAAATATATTCCTACTAAAGTCTTGTATTTCAACATTGCTATTGTCTAATATTTCCATCTCTAAGTTTCTTTATTGTTCAATGATTACATCTATCATAGACACCTTTATAATAGACATCCATTTTTTTTAAATTTTCCTGTTGAAATAGCCCCTAATTTTCTTTTTTGCTCATTCCTTTAACAAAAGGAGTTATGATAGCTCCTAGTAGCCCTCCTACCACGAATATCACAGTCCCTACGGCACATGCTATCATAAAGCCTACTGGGTAGCTAGGCGGACTATAAAATCTCCCCCCATCTCCCATGATCAAAATCATTGCTACGACACCAGTAGGAATACCTACATAAAGTCCTCCTGCCAAGAAAACATATTTTATTTCTCTCAAGAAAACAGATTCGAAGAAAGATAAAATGAGAAAATAATAGCTCGCTAGTATAGCAACACCTGCTACCCATAAGTTGATAGCACCTAATGTACAACTAATCAATACAAGTACTATCCCTAGTAATACTACTAAAGAAAACTTTCCCCAATGAATAGATTGCTTAAGTATTTTTTCTTCTTCTTCTAAATATTCATCTAGTATTTCTTCCATAAATACGTAAGTGTTAGATAAGACTTATATATACGAATAAATCCATTTACTGCACTTGGCTGTAAATGGATCCATTCTATTTTTGTAAAAACGATGTCTTAGTCGTTGCTAACTACTGCTGAGAAATATTCTCTATTCATACGAGCAATATTATTGATTGAAATCTCTTTTGGACATTCCGCTTCACATGCTCCAATATTAGAACAATAACCAAATCCTTCTTTGTCCATTGTAGCAATCATTTTCTTCACACGCTTACCTGCCTCTGCTTTACCCTGTGGCAATAATGCCAAGTGAGATACTTTTGCAGAAGTAAAGAGCATCGCCGATGCATTCGGACAAGCAGCTACACATGCTCCACATCCAATACAAGCCGCTGCGTCAAAAGACTCTTTCGCTTGATCTTGAGGAATCGGCACCGAGTTACCATCAGGGGCATTACCTGTATTGACAGATACATAACCACCTGCACGGATGATCTTATCAAATGAAGAACGATCCACGACCAAATCCTTCACATTAGGAAAAGCTTTTGCTTTGAATGGTTCGATATATACATCGTCACCATCATTAAAATGACGCATGTGTAGTTGACAAGTCGTTGTCCCTTGCATAGGTCCGTGTGGCTTTCCGTTTATAACCAAACTACAAGCTCCACAAATACCTTCTCGACAATCGTGCTCGAAGGCAACAGGTCCATCAGGGTGCTTCTCTTCTATTAGTTTTGTATTCAACACATCTAACATTTCCAAGAACGACATATGCGTATCTACTGAAATATCTTTATAGGTTTTGATACCAGCACTTTTATCATCAGATCCATTCTGTCTCCAGACATGGAGGTTTAATTTTATTATTCCATCATTAGCCATAGCTATTATATTTTTAGAAGATGAAAAATTATTTTTTTCTCTTGAATTGATTGAATTATTTGTAAGAACGTGTTTTCAGTTCTACATTATCAAATATCAATTCTTCTTTATGCAATTGAGGATCACTCTCCACTCCTGTAAACTCCCATGCTGCTACATAAGTATAATCAGCATCGTTACGCTTCGCCTCTCCTTCTGGTGTACGGTGTTCTTCACGGAAGTGCCCTCCACAAGATTCTTCTCGGTCAAGTGCATCTACAATCATCAATTCTGCCAACTCAAAAAAGTCTGCTACACGCAATGCTTTTTCCAGTTCTGGGTTATACTCTTCTCCACTCTTATCTGTATGTGGTACATAGACATTTTTCCAGAAATCTCTACGTAAATCTTGTACCTTTTGGCGAGCCAATCGTAGTCCTTCTGCATTACGAGACATACCACAATATTCCCACATAATTTCCACACCGAGTTCACGGTGGTAAGATTCTACGGTACGTGTTCCATTGATTTCTAACAACTGCTGGATACGAGCTTGTACATCTTTCTCTGCCGCATGGAATTCTGGTAGATCATTAGAGATCTTTGGTGTACGAATTTCTTTACTCAAGAAAACTCCAATCGTATAAGGCAATACAAAGTAACCATCTGCCAACCCTTGCATCAACGCTGATGCTCCCAAACGGTTAGCACCATGATCAGAGAAGTTTGCTTCTCCTGTAGCAAATAGCCCAGGAATAGTAGTCTCTAGGTTATAATCTACCCATACACCACCCATTGTGTAGTGTACTGCTGGGAAAATACGCATTGGTGTTTTGTAGGGATTTTCTCCTGTAATCTTCTCATACATTTCGAATAAGTTACCATACTTAGCCGATACAACTGCGGTACCTAATTCGATAATTTTTGCATTATTAGGGTTAGCAATATTCTTAGAAATTGCCTCTGATTTCCCATAACGGATAATAGCCGAAGAGAAGTCCAAATAAACCGCTAATCCTGTTTTACCAACTCCATATCCATCATCACAACGGTATTTAGCAGCACGAGAAGCTACATCACGTGGTACCAAGTTACCAAATGCTGGATAAATACGCTCTAGATAATAATCTCTATCTTCTTCTGCTAAGTCGGTAGGTTTCTTTCTACCTTCACGAATTGCCATTACATCATCCATGTGTTTAGGTACCCATACACGACCATCATTACGCAATGACTCTGACATCAACGTCAACTTAGACTGATAGTCTCCTGATACAGGAATACACGTAGGGTGAATTTGACAATAACAAGGATTCGCAAAGTAAGCTCCACGTTTGTGAGCTACCCAAGCGGCACTGGTATTAGATCCCATCGCATTAGTAGATAGATAATAGACATTACCATATCCACCACTTGCTAGTACCACACAGTGGGCAGCAAAACGCTCTAGTTTACCAGTCAATAAGTTTCTAGCAATGATACCACGAGCTTTACCCTCTACCACTACTAGGTCTAGCATTTCGTGACGGCTATACATCTCTACACTACCTAGAGATACTTGACGAGACAAAGCACTGTAGGCACCAATCAATAACTGCTGTCCAGTTTGACCTCTAGCATAAAAAGTACGAGATACCTGTACCCCACCAAAAGAACGGTTAGAAAGAGTTCCACCATATTCACGAGCAAAAGGAACTCCTTGTGCTACACATTGATCTATAATATCAGCAGATACTTCTGCTAGACGGTGTACATTTGCTTCACGAGAGCGATAATCCCCTCCCTTGATCGTATCATAAAATAAGCGGTAAACGCTATCCCCATCATTTTGATAGTTCTTAGCAGCATTGATACCACCCTGTGCAGCAATAGAGTGAGCTCTACGAGGACTGTCATGAAAACAAAATGCTTTCACCTTGTACCCTAATTCACCTAGTGTAGCCGCTGCCGAAGCACCTGCCAAACCAGTTCCCACAATTATTACCTCTATATTTCTTTTATTATTTGGAGCTACAAGTGGCATAGACGATTTGTACTTCACCCACTTTTCTGCTAATGCTCCCTCTGGAACTTTAGAATCTAATTTTTTCATAATCTATAGTATATTTTACTATTCCCTGATATTAAATAAACAATAAGAATAAAACATTGGTTTTCTGAAACCTAATGATTCGTCTTACATGCTCTTAGCATAAAAAATGATTGGCATGGTTGCAAATCCTAATGGTACGATCACCGCAAATCCTAGTGCTGCTATTCTTAAAATTGGAGAAAATTTAGCGTTTGCTAATCCTAGTGTCTGGAATGCTGACCAGAATCCATGCCACAAGTGCAAAGACAGTCCTACTAAAGAAACTAAGTAAAACGCCACTACCCATAACTCGGAAAAAGCTGCTGCTACTAAACCATAAAGGTTCTTGTGTCCATTCTCATCAAAAGCTTGTACACCAGCTACTATTTCGCCTCCTTCTGGCCAAGAACCAAATTTCATTACTCCCCAAAATTGGTACATGTGCAATCCTAAAAATACTGCTAATAAAAGCCCTAGGTTACGCATATTGCGAGAAGCTAACTTTGCTTCTGTATCAGATATTTCTTTCCCTTGGTATTTACCACCTTTTGCTTTTCTATTATGCATCGTAATCATAATACCCTGTACAGCATGTAGCAATATGAAAAAGTAGTTACCATAAGCAACTGTTTTAATCAAAGTGTTGTGTGTCATAAAATAGGCGTACTCATTGAATGCTAAACCGCCATCCCCTACAAACAATTGTAAGTTACCAGCCATGTGTACTACTAAAAATAAACACAGAAAAATCCCTGTCAAACTCATCACAAGTTTTTTACCCAAGGAGGACATCAAAAAATCAGTAATCCACTTCATCGTTATTAATATAGTTTTAATTTTGAATTAGGTTCTAGATGTGTTCTTACTTCTAATCCTTAATATTATTTAAAAAAATAAACCGTGTAATATGTTCATTATACAGAGAAAATATGACACTTCCCCACAAAAATCTAAAATAATGCTTGTATTACTAGAAGCACAAAATACTTCAACTCCTTTAATTATGCAATCTCTCTATTAACTATGTCGTTATTTAGAATAATTCTAGTTTACTTCGTCCTCTTCTTTTTTGAAATAGTCCATCAAGAATACAAAAACAGGTAAAGTAACCAACCACATGACTCGGCTCTGATAACGTTCAATAGGCGTAGAACCTGAAGAAGAAACAAAAGCATTGATATACAAAAGTCCTAACATCAAAAGTACTACTGCTGTCAACCTAAAATTTTGGTGTTTTTGATGAAACAAAATGACAAATATAATGATCAGGCAAAATCCAATAGTCGTAGACTGTATCAGGTTAGGTAATCGATTGAAATCATGATCAAAGCCACGATTGACTTGTCGAGCACTCCAGTAAGCTTTATCGTGTGTAGGAAACCATTTTTGGATGAGCCCATTTAGATAAGATACATCTGTTCGAGTGGTTCCTATATCAAAGTGAAATTTTGTAGATTGAATGACAGACCCTTCCAAATTACGAATAAAATACGTTTTGAAATGTTTTGGTGTTGTCAAAATATCCTTTACCAAACGTCCATATTCTGCTTCATTCTCTTTAGTCCAACCACCTTGCTTGTATAGGGGACTTTTGTTGTAATCCCACAGAAAAGCATTGCCTATAACCATATCATCCTTATACTCACAGATCGAATAGTTATTATCCGCACAATTGCTATCCAAATATTCTTGTGCTATTTTCAGTTCAGTCAATCGACCAAACAAGAAAATAGAGCCTCCTTTACTCGCTTTAAATTCTCCTTCTATCGAATAGTTCAATCCTGCTGAAGCTAAATTTCCTGCTACCACTAAAAGAAACGCAACCCCAATCTGCTTGAATGAAATATTCAACTGTCGATACCATCCTCGCACAGTAGGGAAAACGGCTAAAGCACTAAATCCAAATAACGCTAATGTAGATATGAAAAAATGCGAGTTGTGAATCATCACAGACAATACGACCATTAGCCCTATGACAATCCAATCTCGAATACTAATTTTTTGCCCAACGACTAATGTAATTAAGTTGAGCATAATAATAGGTGTGAATATATCAGGCATGAGCATACTAGCATGCAGTGATGCCGCAGTCGTAGACATAGCAATCAGAATATAAGTCAAAAATTGCCATACTTGGATATTCTTCTGAAAAGTATATTTAAAATTATAATAAATAGAGAGAGAAAGCAAAAATCCCTGACTAACAATCACTAACCAAAGTGATTCATTGAGACTAGTATGCCGAATAAAATGACCATATCCAACAGGTCTACTTCCTAATGCGATTCCTTCAAAACCAGCCTCTATATAAGAATATGTATCAAAAAAATGGAGTGGAAATCCATTATAAAACCCGAAGGAACAACATAATAAACTGGCAAAGAATAAAATTAAAAGTTTTTTACCAATAGATAAATCTAACATACAGTAGGGAGTTATGAGCGTGAAGTTGTTCAAATGCTAATCTCAAGCCACAAAGGCACCAAATTGCTGGCACAAAATACTAAACCTAGTTTAATATCTGCTCAAAAAGAGGTAGAAACTCTATTCCGTCCTACAACT
>CAYOJF010000106.1:0-17416 GCA_964404215.1 uncultured Aureispira sp.
TCGTAAAATAACTCTTTATTTTATATACCGTATTCTTTCTACTCACTTACTTAATTAAAATTTGTAATACAAATAGTGTTGATATTGAAGTATCTTTAAATTATATTTCGAAAATTGGATCTAAGTTGTTATTTTTCAACGACTAACTACTTTATAACCCCTATTATTCGCCTCAAAATAAATGATTATGAAAACATTTTTGACTTTTTGGTTTTTACTGTTGAGCATTGTGTTGCAAGCACAAGAAATTTGTAACAATGGAATAGATGATGACGGCGATGGGCGAATTGATTGTGTCGATTTGGAATGTGACTGTAATGACTGTTCGGGAGAGCAGGCCAACTTCTGGTATTTTGGAGGAAATGCTGGATTAGATTTTAATTCAGGTAGTCCAGTATCTTTATCCAATGGAGCTTTGAGTACAGGAGAGGGATGTGCCACGATGTCAGATGCTAATGGTAATTTGCTTTTTTATACAGACGGAAGAACAGTTTGGAATAGAAACCATGCAGTGATGACTAATGGAACGGGATTGATAGGGAATTCCTCATCGACCCAATCTGGAGTCATTGTTCCACATCCTGGTGATAGAGCTTTATATTATGTTTTTACAGTTGATTTTAGTGGTGGTAGCAATGGGTTCCGATATTCTATTGTAGACTTGTCACAGTCTGGAGGATTAGGTGCCGTACAGGCAACGAACAAAAATGTCCTTTTGTTCTCAAATACAACAGAGAAAATTGGAGTAGTCAAACATTGCAATAATAGAGATTACTGGATCATTGGACACGAATATAATAATAGTAATTATAGAGTTTATGAACTGAATACCGCAGGATTTAATGCCACACCTAATATACAGGCTATCGGAACGGCTCATGATGGGGGAAATGCTAATAAATTAGGCTATCTCAAACCGTCTGCAGATGGTAAAAAAATAGCGGCAGCAATTTTTAGGAAAAATACGGTAGATTTATTTGATTTTGATAACTCTACAGGCACAATATCCAATCCAACGGTTCTTACAACTACCTTATTGAGTGAGGCTTATGGGATTGAATTTTCTCTAGACGGACGTTACCTGTATGCGACAGCATTAGCCGCTCCAGGCAAACTCATGCAATTTGATTTGAATGCAGGAAATGCCGCAGCGATACTAGCAAGCGGCACTACTTTGGCTCAGAGTGTTGCTCGGTACGAATACGGAGCATTACAAATGGGACCCGATGGAATTATATATGTTGCAAGACGAGAAGTGGTAGGTGGTCAACCTCAACGTCGATTCTTATCTAGTGTGAATAATCCTGCTATTGGAGGAATTGGAGCCAACTTTCAAGATACAGCAGTGGTATTGGTTTCAGGATTCAGCAATTTGAGTTTGCCCACCTTCGTTCAGAGTTATTTTTTTCCTGTTACCTCTCAGATTGCTAGTCAAGTAACAGGGCTAAACGATAGCCTATGTACTACTACAGGACCGATAACTTATGGACTAATCAAAAGTGTAGATGAATGTAGTTTAGACACGATTACATGGACACACAGTGGTGTCAATACTGTACTCAATATAACAGATTCTACGATTACGCTCAATGCGGTCAATGTTGGTAAAGATACTCTAATAGCAGAAGTTCGGACTACTTGTAATGCCGCATTTGATACCCTAATTATTACGACCTCAGTCTGCCCTGAAATTTGCAATAATGAAATAGATGATGACGGTGATGGGCTTATAGATAGCTATGATGAGGCAGACTGTCCTTGTAATGTAATCAGTTGTGATGGACCTACTTTTAATGTCTGTAGCAGTTGTGCCAAACCACCTTCTGGACCTATCTCAAACTGGGCAGTTAATACACTTTGGCAAGCTAATTTTGGTTCTATCAATGCCTCTACACTGATGCCTACAGTTGGGGATTTAGATGGGGATTGTTTACCAGAAGTAGTGGTTGTGTTTAGGGATTCACTATATGCCCTAGATGGGGTGACGGGGCAAATAAAGTATAGAAATGGTGATTTGGATTATGCAAGTACATCTAATGGTAATTTAGCAATTGCAGATGTCGATAGAGATGGATTAGGAGATGTTTTTATTACTACAGGACCAACTAATTCCGCAGCACAGCGTCAGCGAATTGCCAGACTAGAGTATGATGGAGCAACAGGGTTCAATTTAGTATATCTCTCTTCAACTACTATTGGTCCTTACCCCAACTATGATGTTAATAATGGGCAACGTGTTCATTTTATGACGATTAACTTAGGGGATATAGATGGAAATGGTAGTGTCGAAGTAGTTATTGGTAATCAAGTATTTGATGGGAATAGTGGTAATTTGATTGCCTCAGGAGGCAATACCAATGCAATCGGTAGTGCTATTGCATGGGGAGGAGCTACTAATCTCGGTTTTATAAGTACCGCTTCTGTTTTAGTAGATATATTACCAGATGCATTTTGTGCTAACTGTCAGGGATTGGAGCTAGTAGCGGGAAATATGATTTACAGTATTGATATTGCTACCAATACCATGACGGTAGAGGTAACCAATAGTACTATTTCTGATGGATTTACGAGTGTGGCGGACTTAGATTTTGATGGGCAATTAGATGTAGTAACAGGTTGGGGAACTGGTGCACGGAGCGAGTTTACTATTTCTGCATGGAATCCACTCACAGGGGTTTCTTATGATCAGTTTACATTACAGAATATAGGTGCGATTGGATTGGGGCGAATTGCCATAGCAGATCTAGATAACGCCCCTACCAAAGATTTAGAATTAGCGTTTCATTTGAATCCTAGATTGTATACCTATAAGTTCAATCCTACTACAAGGACATTTTCTACCTTGGCTGCTCTTGCTGTTTCAGATCCTTCTCGTACGAGTGTTACCGTATTTGATTTTGATGGAGATGGGGCGAATGAAGTTATTTATAGAGATGAAACGACTTTAAGAATCCTAACAGGTGCTACACTAAGCAATGTAATCACACCATTAAATTGTGCCTCTAGAACAGACTTTGAATATCCTGTTATAGTAGATGCCAACGGAGATGGGCAGACTGAAATATTAGTAGCTTGCGGCAATGGGTTGACGCTATATGGAAATGGACAAGTAGGAGAACAATGGGTTCCTTCTCGAAAAGTATGGAATCAGTTTTCGTATTTTTATACCAATATCAATGATGATATGACGATCCCTACACAACAGCAAGCACAGCATATTGTTACCGATAGTGTTTTGTTAAATTCTTTCTTGAAACAGTATGGTAATACAGACGCTCCTTTACCAGATGCCGCCTTACAAATTCTTTCTACTGCTCCTGTGTTACCAGATAGTGTTGATATGACGGTTCAGGTATGTAATTTAGGAGACAATATTTTGCCAGCTAGTACACCGATTACTTTTTATAATGGTGACCCTACTGTATTTAGTACGGTATCTGTAGTCGCTACTGTTCAGCCTATAGGTCAAAATGTAGAACCAGGTAACTGTCTGACATTAACCTATCGAGTAGAAGGGACAAGTAGTGATATTTATGCAGTTATCAACTGTGATAATTCGGTGCCTCCTGTTTTTGACTTTAGTACAGACTTTCCTATGACAACTATAGCCGAATGTGACTATAGTAACAATATGGATAATGAAGTAGGGTTATTGAATACTCAGGTTATTTTATTTGAGGCAGAAAAAATAGCGACTCAAAAAGCAAAAATTGACTGGAAGTTGGGGACACCTCAAAATTATCGACAAATACAAGTAGAGAGAAGTGCTAATGCACAACAGTTTGAGGCTATGACTCCTAATCTGGATCCCAGAATAGTAACCGCACTAGATCAGAAGCCATTGATAGGAGATAATTATTATCGTCTACGAATGGAACATCAAGATGGTACGACTTCTTATACGGCTATTAGGCAGCTGTATTTTGAGGGCAAAGAAACGGCATTAAGGTTATTGCCGAATCCATTTGGTTCGCACCTAACGGTTGTGTTGGAAGGAGCTAACGATCAGAAGAGTATTGAATCTATAGAAGTGATCAATGTACTTGGACAGGTTTTGTGGAGTCAACAATATCAGGAAGCAGGTAGTAATCGTATGGTACTAGATTTAAGTGCTTTGAGTGCTGGTACTTATTGGGTCAAAGTACAGGTAGGTGATAAGATACTTCAACGCAAAGTGGTAAAACAATAAGCTGAAATGAGATCTAATAGCAGTGATGTAACTGCTATTAGATCAAAAAATTGTATTTTGGTTCTTCTTTGATAGAATAGAGCAGCTAGTTTGACGTTCTAAAGAAAAAAATACAAATGATGCGTTACTTTTTGAGTATAATAATAGCCATAATGTTCTTGGGCGATGCCCAAGAGGCAAAAGGACAATATTACGATCAAGCGATTGGATTCAGAGCAGGCACTTCCTTCGAGTTGAGTTACAAGCGTTTTCTTTTTTATAATCCACGTTACTTTCAGCAGGCTGGGGAAGTTTTGATCGGGTATCATATTGATGAATGGGACAAACGATACAATGGTTTTGTATTGGAAGCTTTATATCATTTTCATTTAGATATAGGGTTTGATACAGGATGGTCTGCTTTTTTAGGACTAGGGGGTTATGCAGGAGTGTATACAGAGCCAAGCAAACAGCCTTATTTTGGAGGTGGAGCGACTTTAGCACTAGGTATTGCCTACAATTTCACACATGTTCCTATTAGCATTTCACTGGATTGGAAACCCCTCTTTGGCTTTCCTCGATTGCCTCCCAAGAGCTTAGCTCGTGGAGCCATTACATTACGTTACATCTTACCCACTACTTGGCAATAAATCAAAACTGAATACAAAAAATACACGATAAACACCATGGAATTGTCTCCAACTACACTGAATGCAACGGCATTAGAAAAAGAAATGAATTGGCTTAAAGAAGTGATTGCTGTTCGGATGGCATTGCGTTTTCCAAATGATAAAAATCGTTCGACAAAATACACTTCTGTCAAAGAGGTACCGATGCCTAACTTTGTAAAAGACCGATCTATTTTTGGACGGGTGTTAACGGTGTTGAATTATACTTTTGAGGAAAGGATTATCTTGGCATTAAGTTTAGCCCCCCATATCCGCCCTCAGATATTAGACGCTTTTTTTGTTAAAGACAAACAACATGAGCGTTACTATACAGAGTTTGGAGGGTTGAAGGGGCGATTTCACAGTGGCTTTTTGCCTACTGCCGAAACAGCAGCTTTTGTCATAGCAGGTGATAATATAGAAGAACGGATCAAGCTAATTGAACTCTTCAAGCCAGAGCATACTTTTTACAAAAATAATATTCTGAAACTGAATCTAAATCAAGGGACAGAACCATTATTTAGTAGTGCCTTACATATCAGTGATGAATATTTGACGATTTTCACTTCTGGTAATAGTTATAAGCCTGATTTTAGTATGAATTTCCCAGCTAAACGGTTATCTACTCGTTTAGATTGGTCAGATTTGGTATTAGACCCTTATGTATTGAGCGAAATCAGTGAAATATCGGCATGGATCGAACACCAAAAAACCATTATGGATGAATGGGGATTGAGTAAACAACTCAAACGAGGATATCGTTCTCTTTTTTATGGACCTCCTGGTACTGGTAAAACCCTGACGGCTTGTCTGATTGGGAAGCAAATGGGATTGGATGTCTATCGGATTGATCTTTCTCAAGTTGTATCTAAATACATTGGAGAGACGGAAAAAAATATGGCTAAAATCTTTGATTTGGCAGAGAACAAGAACTGGGTACTGTTTTTTGATGAAGCAGATGCATTGTTTGGTAAACGAACGAGTACATCTGACTCCAAAGATCGTCATTCCAATCAAGAAGTAGCTTACCTATTGCAACGAGTGGAGGATTTTTCTGGTGTTATTATCTTGGCAACCAATCTCAAGGCAAATATGGATATTGCCTTTTCTCGTCGTTTTCAGACCATTATTTATTTCCCTGCTCCTAATGTAGATCAACGCTATGAGCTGTGGACCAATAGCTTCAAGAATCTAGAAATAGATGAAGATGTAGATTTTATGGATATTGCAAATAATCATACCTTGACGGGAGGTAGTATCATCAATGTCTTGCGTTTTTGCTCTTTAGCAGCTCTACGTAGAGGAAGTCGTGTCGTCAATGATGCTGATATCCAAGAGGGAATTCGTCGAGAATTGCAAAAAGCAGGTAAAACATTGTAGATCAGTATTTTTATGTCTCCCCAAATCACTACTACCTTTTATAGTCAAGCATCTTTTTTAGCGATCAAACAAGAAGCCTGGGAAGTTTGCCGTCAGCTGTATGATATGAAAGAAGTCGATTACTATGATCGTCTTTCTGTTTTTCATTCCTTTGCTGTTTTTCGGGTAGGGCAGGAAGTCATTGGATTTCTTTCGTTTTTTGTGGACGAGACTATTTTCCAGAACAAAAAAATAATCCTGCTAGGGATTGGACATGGAGCTGTATTGCCAGCTTATAGAAACAATAGCCTTATTCCTGCGGCAACAATTCAGTTTTTATTCCAGTCTATTGTCAAAAAACCTTTCAAACGTCACTTTTTGTGGGGAATGGGAATGACCCACTTGGCGTACCGAATGGGGAGACGAAGCTCTCAGTCATTTTATCCACTATTAGAAGAGGACTGCCCACCGTATTATCAATCTTTATTGGATTGGATCGGACAACGATATTATCCCCATAGTTACGATAGTGCTAGTCTAACCGCCAGCGTCAATTTTTCTATTTTGGACAAAGCGGCTATACCTACTTTATCCGAACAACAAGACCCGGTCGTCGCAGATTTTGTTAGGCGGGTTCCTAGCTGTTTGTCTCCTCACAATCAAACAGGTGTATTGACGATTACACCCATTGCCCCTAATGTTTGGTTTTGGATTAAGAAGTATATTTTTAAGCGGAAGAAGAAGTAAAGTTAGTTATTCTTGAAAATTTGCTCTAACAGTTTGTAGTCAGTAGAAACTCCTCCAATACTTTTAAATCGTTCAATTTCAATCTCTCCATTCTCTCCAAATTCTATTTCCCATCGTTCGCCAGGAATAGCTATTTTGAGCATAATGAACTCGTCTCTGTGGTGTCCAATAGAATAATGAATGTTATGTTTTTCGAGTTTATTAATGAATTCTAGCAATTTTTTTAAAGCAGACATATAAGATATTAATAGTGAAAAAAATCCCTCAAAGTGTCTTGTGATGCTTTGAGGGATAGTTGTATTGTTAGATATACTTTTAGTAAGGTCTAGTAACGCTTTTTCTTACGTTCTCTTCCTCCACTACGGCCACCTTTTTTGTAACCACGTGGTTTTGATTTGTCTCTTTTACTTTCAAAACGTCTACCACGACCTCGGCTATTGCCTCCATCTCTATCTCCTCTATCATTGCTAGAGTCGAAAGTAGCGTGTGCTGCTATTTCAGGCATCAATGCATTGCCATCAAATTTCTTACGCTTCATTCCTTGTACCAAATCCTTTACCACATTCTTCTCTATTTCGAAGAAAGTGAAGCTTTTTTGGATATCAATCTTACCGATAGCAGCAGATGAGGAGTCTAGTGTATCATTGATTAATCCAATTAATCTAGGTACAGTCAAGCGGTTGCGGTGTCCTACATTGAGGTACAGGCGGGCAAAATCTGCATTTCCTCTACGGCTACGTTCTTTGTCTTTGCGATCTTTACGATCCTGACGATTGATACTAATATCTGGAGCGTTCTTGTAGTAGTCCAAAAAGCGATTGAATTCAGCTGAAATAAAGTGCTTGATCAATTCTTCTCTGCTTAGTCCTTCTAGTTTTTCGTAGATAGAAGCCAAAAATGGCTCGATTTGCTCTTCATTGACATTGACTTTTTCGATTCTATCAATCAAGGCAAATAGTTGCTTTTCGCAAATATCTTTTCCTGTTGGAGCAGTAGCATATTCAAACTTTAATTTAGAAATACGCTCAATATCACGAATTCTTCTTTGTTCTCTATTGGTAACTACAGCAATAGAAATACCATGATTACCAGCTCTACCAGTACGACCACTTCGGTGGATGTATACTTCTGGATCATCTGGTAAATTAAAGTTGATGACATGTGTCAAGCTATTGACATCTAGTCCTCTAGAGGCGACATCAGTAGCGACTAATATTTGTAAGTTTCTTTTACGGAATCTCCCCATCACATCATCACGTTGGGCTTGTGACAAATCGCCATGTAATGAATCCGCATTATAACCATCGGTTTGTAATTTTTGAGCGACTTCTTGTGTCTCTCTACGAGTACGACAGAACACAATACCATAGATATCAGGATTCAAATCCGCAATTCTCTTTAGTACTTCATATCTGTGTTTAGCCAATACCGTATAACACAAGTGCTTGACATTAGCTGCAGCCATATTAACACGGGCAGCCGCCAATTCAGTCGGATTGTCCATGTATTTTTTGGTGATAGACTTGATACGAGGAGACATTGTTGCAGAGAACAGGAGTGTTTGTCTAGTTTCTGGAGTGGTCTCAAGGATAGTATCAATATCGTCTTGGAAACCCATCGTCAACATTTCATCTGCTTCATCCAATATCAGGCGGTCGATACCATCCAATATTAGTTTGCGACGTTTGATCAAATCAATGGCTCTACCTGGAGTAGCCACTACAATTTGAGCTCCTTGGCGAAGTTCTTTGATCTGTGTACTGATATTGGCACCGCCATAAACCGCTACTACATTAAGTTTTTTGTCGTTTTTAGAGAAATTGGTCAAATCTCTAGTGATTTGCAAACAAAGCTCTCTAGTTGGACAGAGAATAAGTGTTTGAGTTGTTTTGTCACTTGAGTCGGTCAAGTGTACTGCTGGTAAACCAAAAGCTGCGGTTTTTCCAGTTCCTGTTTGTGCAGAAGCAATCATATCTTGATTACTACTGATAAGCACAGGAATAGCTTGTGCTTGGATAGGAGTAGGCTTCGTAAAACCTAGGTCAGCAATGGCTGTTAAGATTTCACTTCTCAGTCCTGTTTCTTCAAAAGATTCCATTATTTTGTTTTGTATCGAAGCTTAGAAAAGCTTCTTTGTGAAAACATGCAAAACATCAAAATAATAGTCCCAACCTTCTGAAATTCTAACATGTTATTAATAGTTATTTGGTATAGCCAAGCCTTGTGCTTGTTTCCAAATGAGAGTGCAAATGTACGTTAAATAAGCTAGAATAACGATTTTTTTTGTTCGAATGCCTAAAAAGGATACTTTTTTTAGAAAAAGGATGACCTCTGAAGTCCTTTACTAGAAAGGGTTTAAGTGTAACCTGTAACTATTGGTAATAGTCTTAGGTATTTTATTTTTTTTCATGTCTAAGTACTGTCATCCCATTATAGAATCGTAGTGATCTAGTTCATGATAAACGAATAAGCTATCTTTAGTAAGTGCTGTTTTTCAATCAAACTATGTGGTAATGGCAGTTGTGCCAAACCAATCAATCTACGCATGATTTCTATGCCTGTTAGCTCTTGTAGCTTTTGTTTTTGCAATGGTAATGTATAATGTTCTTGGATGAAAGTTACCCAAGTAATGTCTTGCGTAGCTATAATCAAATGAGCTGCCATTACTCCTAGATCAAATTCAGGTTCTCCTACAAAACTGAATTCAGGGTCAATAACATAGAGTTGATTCTCTACCTGCATCCAGCTACCAGGATAATAATCGCCATGTAGGAGCGTAGAACCTTTTGCTAGATATTGTTGTCCTAGATGTTCTACTTTTTGCCGCAATGCTAAATCTTTTTGGTAGACCTCAGCAAGCTCTTGCAGCCCATCTTGAATACTATTCAAATCAAATCCATTATTTTCTATAAATGGCAGGCTGAAAATATGCTGATAATTGAGTTTTCGGAGTTCTAGATTGAGTGGGAAGTCTACAGAGGCAGTAGTTTGATGTACCTGTTCTAAAAAATGAAGTAGCTGCTTTACAGATGCTGGTGTGATCTGTTGTGAAGTGTAAATAGAAGTCATGTCTTCACATTGACCGAGGTCTTCGAGTAGCATCAAATGGGCTTCCGAATCATAATGAAATACTGTAGGTATCCGCACAGGACTATCTTTCTCAATAGAAACAGCTTTGTAAAATTGATATTCTACATCAATCCTATCTAGAGGAGCAGCCAAATCTTGATATTTTTGGACAAAAGGACGCGATTGTTTTAGAATCAAAGAACGCTGATTGGTCTGTAGCCGTAAGACTACATTCATATTACCTGCTCCAGGTACAGTGACCGCTGTGATGACTTCATTTTTGTTTAGCCAATTTTTATTCTGGAGATAAACCGTCAGTTCCTCAGGACGGGTCTGGACATCAATATATTGCACGAGTAGATTAGTTTAATTTCTGAAAGAGATATAGCGTTCTGGATTAATTGCTTGCCCATTGAACCAAAGTTCAAAGTGGAGATGAGGTCCATCTGTCATTTCACCTGTGTTACCAATGACTGCAATTCCTTCTCCCGCTCGTACAATATCCCCTTCTTTTTTAAGCAATGAGGAGTTGTGCTTGTAGAACGAGATAGCATTGTTATCATGCTGTATACCAATCATGTGTCCTGTAGCGGCTGACCAAGTTGCAACGATTACAGTACCTCGTTGAGTGGCACGGATAACTTCGCCTCTTGGTGCAATAATATCAGTACCAAAATGCCCTCTAAATGGAGCAAAAGAATCGGAAACAATTCCCTTGATTGGAGGATTAAATATAATAGCATCTACACTACCATCCTCTATCAAAGTACTTTCTACCAAATTACCTAGTTCTGCTTCATTGTCTACTCTTTCTATTAGAGCTTGTAGTTCTTCTGACTTCTGAGTACTAGGGGCGTCCTCTACGGCTGCTACTATTTTTTCAGATTCTACTTGCTCAACTTCATTTTCGTACTCGAAATCTTCAAAAACAAGCCCTTGCATCTGTGCAATGTACATGTCTCTACTGGAGACTGCCTGCTGGAGAGAGTCTACTAGTAAGTATACTTCACTAATTTGTTTGCGAACTTCTTGTGTACTACGTTCAGGGACTAGATATCCTAGGGGAGTGTATATCATTAGTATAATTGTAACCAAACTAACTGCCATCACAACACCACCAGCAATAGCGAAAACATTAAAGCCCGTTAGTCGGAAAGAACGTTCCTCTTGAAATGTTTCGTCATTCATCAACACCAGACGGTGTTTATCATCTATCCAGTCAAACATAGTTTTTATTTTAGTCTAATCTCTTTTCTATAGGATTAGTATTTATATTTTGAATTTTATACAAAAATAGTAAAACTAGAGTGGTATTTCGGATTCATAACCCTAGACTTTCGTTAAAAAAACGATATAAAACGCCAAATATGGAATAAAGACTGTAATTTTATGTGCATTCTAGACATTCTTTCCGTTTAGGAATAAGAAGATGTTATTAAGAAGTTATTCTGAGTAATATCTAAAAAACTAATACCAAATATAATTTATGAAAAGCATTCTCTCAATAACTATTACGCTTCTAATTTCCTTCTTGTTGGCACCGAGTTGCTCCAAGGTTAAATTTTATCACAATGTAACAGGGAGGTATAATGCCTATTATAATGCTGGACTCAAGCTATCTGAAAGTTTCGATATGCTACAGAATCAGCATAAGGATAATTACAACAAACTACTCCATATGTATCCCTATGCTGCGGTAGCAGATGCAGGATCTGTCAAGACGCTATTGGATGAGGCGATTACAAAATGTGCCAGAAATGTAATGTTGCACGAAATCAGTAACTGGACAGATGATAGTTATCTGATGATGGGAAAAGCGGAATTTCTTCAAAAAGAATACGAAAAAAGTGCAGGTACTTTTCAATACATTGTAGAAAAGTACAATCCCGAAGCGATAGCTAAAGCCGAAGCAAAACGAAAAGCTGCGAACAAAAAAGGCAAGAAAAAACGCAAACGGAAAAAGAAGAAAAAACGGAAAAAGAAAAAAAAGAAAACCACAAACAAAAAGAAAAAACCTTCGCCTAATAGTGGCGGTGGGGAAGATGACGAAGAAGAGGAAGAACCTATCAAATATGGAATTAAGCATCGTCCAGTACACCATAAGGCAATGCTTTGGTTAGCTAAATCCTATATTGAGCTAGGGATGTTTGATGAAGCAGGGTACAACCTTCGTCAACTCAATAATGATGGGACATTACCTAAAAAAATGATTCCAGAAGTAAAAGCAGTAGAAGCATATAGTTGGATCAAGCAAAAAGAATATACTAAAGCGATAGAGCCCTTAGAAGCAGCAGTAGCTGCTACTAAGAAAAAGACGATCAAGAACAGATACGTTTATCTATTAGGACAGTTGTATCAAATGCAGGGCAACAATACATTAGCAATGGAGAGTTTTTACAAAACTTTGCGTTTGCGTCCAAGTTATGAGATGGAATTCAATGCCCGTCTGAATATGATTAAAAATGCTGCTCAAGTAGATGGGAAGAAACCTGTTGATCCCGAAATAGCACTCAAAAAAATGTTGAGGGATAGCAAAAATGAAGAATACAGAGATCAAATTTATTTTGCCTTAGCTCAAATTAAACTAAAACGAGGAGATGTAGATGGAGGAATTGCGGCATTGGAACAGTCCCTTAATATTGGATCAAACCCAATGCAACGAACAGAGGGAAGTTTATTGTTGGCAGATTTGTTCTATGAGAAAGAAGATTATATTAAAGCACATGCATACTATGACACTACCCTAATGAATATGGGGAAAGAGGATGAACGCTATTCAGCTACCGATGATAGTCGTCGAAAACTGGCTGGTGTTGCCAAGCATTTGGCAGCAATGGCTTACCAAGACAGTATGTTGCGTGTGGCTCAGTTTGACCGAAGAGAACAAGAACTATGGGCGGTAAAGGGGATTGAGATGGATGAGAATAGTGGCAAAAATGAACAAGTAAGTATCAATAGTCCTCGTGGAAAAGGAGCAGCAAGCCTAGCGGAAGCAGAAGGTTTTAATGGTGCTCGCCCCAATAAACAACGTCCGCCTGCTCGTTCTGGTGGTGGAATTACTATTAGTGATAATGCTAGACAGCAGTCCAAATTTGCTCTTTATAATACTTCTTTATTGAAGAAAGGGGAGAAAGAATTTGACAAACGCTGGGGAGAGCGTGCTTGGGTGGATAACTGGCGTAGAGCGAACAAAAAGGATGAAGGAATTGATAACGAAAGTATCGCACAAGATGCTCCACCTAAAACTCAGGCAGAAATAGACGCTTACCTGAAAGCGAAAGGGGTACCTCAAAACCCAGCAGAAGTAGCGGCAGCAGAAGTAGTTTTAGTAGAGTCAAAGTACAAAGCAGCAGTTGCTTATCAAGAAGATCTAAAACGATCAGATAAAGCACTTCAGTTGGTAGAGGAATTGGTGAAAAAATATCCCGAAAGCAAGTATGCTGTAGAAGCGTTATTTTTAGGATATAACATTCATTATGCTGCTAACAACCAGACAAACGCAGATTACTACAAAGATCAAATCTTGAAGAACTATGGTTCTAGCAATATTGCGAAGGTATTGAAGGATCCTGATTTTGCTAATGCAGAGCAAAAACGCTATGCGGCTGTCAATGACTATTATGAAGAAACCTATCAGCTTATTCGTGATGGTAATCCCGAAAAAGCATTAGAGAATGTACGAAAAGTAGCCGATGTTTTTGGTAGCAATTATGAAATGAAAGCTCGTTTTGCAATTCTAGAAGCTATGTGTATGGGAAGTATTAAAGGAGAAAAAGAGTACATCCGTGCTCTACGAGTAGTCGTGACTAGTTTTCCAGATACTAAGGAAGAAGAACAGGCCATTAATATGTTGGCGGTACTGACCGATAAAAATGCTAATAAGTCCAATAAGCCTATCAAAAATAAGAGTGTTATTCCTTATACGCTGAATATGGATGCAGAGCACTATATTTTAATTGTTTTTGATAATGAAAAAACAAAAGTAAATCAGTACAAAGCTGGTATTGGAAGTTTTAATGTCAAGTACAACCCAGACCAACCATTTAGAGTGCGATCTATTTTTGTTAATATGACACAGCCTGCTCTTAATATTCGCCCATTCAAAAATGCAGAAGAAGCACTAAACTATAGAGCTAGTGCTATTGCGGATAAACAATATTTGCAGGGAGCTAAAGGATATACTATGTACGTTATTTCTAAGCAGAACTATGCGATTGCATTGTCTACACAGAAATTTGACCCTTATATTCCATTTCATGCCAAACACTACAAATAGAAGTGATAAAAATATCCTACAGGACCGAATACTCAATTGGGTTAACCATTGAATAAAATTGGCATCTCTTACAAAAAGAGATGCCAATTGTTTTATTATCTTTGTGGTACACATTATCACGAATGTTAATTAGCATCAGTAAATAATGCATGGTAATGTCTAGTAATTAAATGAAATAATATTATGACGGATACGCAGGCAGAAATGGATATGGCTAGAGCAGCCAGAATCAAAAAATATACAAAGGGACTGAAATGGTTATGGCGTTTGTATATACTAGGTATTGCACTCGTTGCAGGATTATTTTTCTACCTTTCTTATGATTTACCTTCGTTTGAGGAGTTAGAAAACCCTAAGAGTCGAATTGCATCACATGTCTATTCTTCAGATGATGTTTTATTAGGGAAGTATTTTATAGAAAATAGAACGCCTGTTCTATATGATAGTCTTTCTCCTTTTTTGGTGAAGGCATTAGTCGCAACAGAGGATGCTCGTTATTATAGCCACTCTGGGATTGATGCTCGTGCTATAGGGCGTGTGATTGTACGTACGGTCTTACTCAGACAACGTAATGCAGGTGGTGGTAGTACCATATCACAGCAGTTAGCCAAACTATTGGTAGGGCGTCCTAACACAAAAGGTAAGAGTACACTAGTACGTGGTTGGTTGATCGGAACGACAAAGTTTAAAGAATGGTTGACGGCAGTTAAATTAGAGCGTTCTTATACTAAAGAGGAAATTATAGCCTTGTATTTCAATGAATTCGATTTTCTATATGGTGCCAATGGAATCAAATCTGCTGCGGAGATCTATTTTGATAAAAAACCAGATAACTTAAGTATTACAGAAGCGGCTATGTTGGTCCGAATGCTTAAGAACCCATCTCTATATAATCCTCGCAAGCACCCAGAAAGAGCAAAGAAAGGACGCGAGCAAGTACTTAAAAATTTGAATGAAACTGGTGTGATTACAGAAGCAGAGTATAATGAACTGAGACAAACACCAGTAGATGTTTCTAAGTTTAGCGTCAAAGATCATAATGATGGATTGGCTCCTTATTTTAGAATGTATCTGAGAGAGCACCTCAAGAAACTATTGGTAAAATTAGCGAAAGAGGATAAACAATACCAAAAACCAGATGGTAGCCCTTACGATATCTACCGAGATGGTTTACATATCTATACGACTATTGACTCTAGAGTACAAGCACATGCTGAGAAAGCAGCTTGGGACCACCTCAAAAAACATCAAGAAAAACTATTTAAAGTTTGGAAAGATTGGGATAAAGATGATACCGAAATTAGTGCTCGTTCTAAAAACCCTTGGACTTACAAACTCTATAAGAATACAGCAGGAGAAATGGAACTCCGTCGAAAAAGTTTATTGAAGCATGTCTGGAATTCGGATCGTTATCAACGAGTGAGAAGTAAATATATGCCAACAGTAGTCGCAGAGAAATTAAGAGATGTGGATGTAGACCGTTTGCTCCAAATTGTAGATTACAATAAAAAACCTAGAAAGGAAAAGAAAAAAACAATTGACGGAAGAGCACTATTCAATAAATGGAAAGAGACTGGTTATATCAAGGATGAGCAAGCAGATCATTATGCAGCTATCTTAAGCTCTCCCAAAATAGAAGCGATCATCAAAGAGCAAAAGGCTATCATGAAACACATGAAAACGCCTACGGAAATGACTATATTTGCTTATAATAAAAAGGCATCTAGAGATACGACTCTAAGTCCTTATGATTCTATTAAATATCATAGAATGCATTTGCAAACGGGGTCTATTGCTGTTGATCCCAGAACCGGAGCTGTCAAATCATGGGTTGGTGGAATCAACCACGAGTTTTTTCAGTTTGATCATGTCAATAAAGATCTTTTTGCTCGTCAGGTAGGATCTACTATCAAACCTTTCTTGTATGGTCTAGCAGTACAGTTTAAGGGATATTCTCCTTGTCAAAAAGTATGGGATCAACCAACAACGATCTCAAAAGGGGAAGGTCAATTTGGTTTGGTCTCCGATTGGACACCCAATAATGTAGGTGGTTTTTCTGGGGATGAAATTACATTGACAGAAGCACTGAATCGTTCTCTTAACTCTGTTTCTGCCTATTTGATGAAAGATTTGAAAGGAACGAAACCTTTTGTTAATTTTTTGGCGGATATCGGCATAGATACTACCAATGGCAGAGTACCTAATCAACCTTCTATCTGTTTGGGGACACCCAATTTGTCACCTTTCGAGATGGCAGGTGGCTATACTATCTTTGCAAATGAAGGCATTTATACAGAACCAATGTTTATTGATAGAATAGAGGACAAGAACGGAAATGTGATCTACTCTGCAGGAGCAGGACAAAGTACAGAAAGAGTATTGACAGAGCAGGATGCTTATGTAATGAATGAAATGTTACAGCGAATACAGCGTGGTCGATTGAGAGGTGTGAAATCTAAGTATGGAGGGAAAACAGGAACAACTAACTCCTATGCAGATGGTTGGTTTATGGGAATTACCCCAGACTTGGTAGTAGGCACGTGGGTAGGATGTGATGACCGCTATATTCGATTCAAGAGTATTGGTAATGGTCAGGGGGCTAGAATGGCAAGACCCATCTTCCAAAATCTTTTATTGAATTTAGAGTCAGATTCTACACTAGTACGAGATCGAGTGTATAGTTCTAAATCAAAATTCCCTGTTCCTCAAACATTGAAACGAGAAATGAATTGTATCAAATTTACGGAACTAGCCAATAAGTCTAAGGGAAGTAGCGATGCGACGTCATCTGATATTTATAATGATGATTACTAAAAATCAGGATCATTTTTAGGGGTAGAGGCAACTTGAATAATTATTTGAGTTGCCTCTAGTTTTGTTCTGAACAGACCTCTTTTATTAGACGTTATTACGAATCGATTCGTATGGGAACGAAAATACCTTTTTCCGATTAATCTTCGTCAAGTACTCAATTTCGTAGCTATGGCTACGAATTTCCGCCTTTCCTTGCTAATCAAAAAAATCTATCTCGCTCCCTCTATACAACTCTATTCGTAATAACGTCTATTAAATTGTGAAGAAAATATGTATAAAATCGAAAGCCTTGAAGCATTAAATCAATTACAGGAT
>CAYOJF010000107.1:0-17406 GCA_964404215.1 uncultured Aureispira sp.
GCTCTAAGAACCAAGATAGTAAATTAACCACTTTCTCCTCAAAATATCCTTCTTTTATCCCTTCTGCTAGAAATTTGAAATCAAAAGAATCGTGCATAGGCTCAAAATCTACGAAATCATATTGATAGAATAGTTTTTTGATGGGAGTAAATTGCTCTATCAATATATCTAAGTCATCTATAGTAGGATAAAAATAGTAGCTATATAAAATAGAAAAAGCAGCCCAGTGGTAGATCAATTCTTTGTTTTTCGCTTCGTGAGCTAACGATACAATTTGTATTGCCAGTGCCATGGGGGGCATAGACGTTGGCACCTCTGTTTGTTCCAATTGGGGCCAGAGAGAAGAGGTGCAATCATAGTAAATTTTATTGGTGTTTTTGTCCCAATAAGCACAAACTTGATTACTGTCGCTCCATGGATGGCCTATTTTTTCATAGATATATTCAAATCTTTTTTGTTGGATGTCCTCAAAAAAAGCAAGATGTTGCTGATAGGTAGGGTAGTTCTCTACCAATATACTTTTAGCATAGCCTGTTGCCAAGAGTAGCTTAATTACTCTAAAGTGTGTGAAACTACAGTCAAATTGGTCTTGAGTTTTGTATAAATTATAAATTAACTTCCTTTTTTCAGATATAGATATATTGGAATGATTGGCAACTACACGAATACTATCTTCGACAAGTGATTCGATTTCCCACATGGACATAAGGTCTTATTTTTAGTGCTTAGAAAAAGCGGTTATTATAAACGTTATTATCTTTTTTACGTTTTTCTGCTTCTGTATCTTCTCCTCCTTCTTCAAAATCAACAGGTAATTCTTCTGGTTCTCCAGGGGGAGCAAATTGATAACCAATCATAGCTTCTATTGATCCAGAGTTGTATTGTTGGATGGCCGAAACAGAAAAATCATAAGCAACGGCAATACGGAGTCGATTACTAATTTGCCATTGTAGAATTGCATCCATAGAATCTCCAATACGGTAGGTCAACCCAAAAAGAATTTTATCAAAAAATACTAAGCTTAAGTTGATGTCGGTAGAGAGTGGGGCATTAACTACATATTTGAGGAGTAAGTTTTGTTGAATATCAATATTTTTGGCAATACGAAACATAAACCCACCTGTGAGAAAGTAATGTTGTGTGAACTCAGGTTCTACAATTCCGTTAGCAGTAATATTAAAATCTCCTTGATTTCGGAAGATATGTGGTACTGAAAGCCCAACATACCACTGTCTTGCTTGATAGTAAACTCCTGCTCCAAAATTAGGTAATATAGTACTGGTAGAAGACTGAGGAATAGCAGCATCAAACTGATCGATCATATCTGCTTCTTCCCAACGAATTTGGTTGTAGTAAGCAGACCCTCTTAGACCTAAGCTAAGAAAAGAGCGGTCTTTAAATCGAATAATATAAGAATAGTTTGTTTCTATACTAACTCGATTAGAAAAACCAATTTGATCGTAGCTAAGTGATAAACCAAGTCCGAGACGTTTGTTTAGTACTGATCCATGAGCATTGAAAGTAGCAGATTGAGGAGCCCTCTGTATACCCAACCATTGCTTACGGTAGAATGCAGCTAGAGCAAAATGACCTTTAGTACCAGCATAAGCAGGGTTGAATTGCAGTTTATTGAACATGAACTGCGTGTATTGTATAGATTGTTGTGCTTCTGCAAAAAAGGCAAAAGATAGAAAAGCAAAAGCAAAAATATATTTAGTCATAATAATGATAATCTAATAAGCTAAGGAAATAAACAAATAGTAGGTTTTGAAGATGCTCTAACGCCTAATTTCTACAGAACCTTTTTGAGGAGCTTTGTTAGTTATTTTCAATATATAAAAGTAAGTACCATTTGGTAGTGGGCGGTCATTATGTGTTCCTTCCCAGTCACTTAAGTAGTTGTCAGTCTGATAGACCAAATTACCCCATCGGTTAAATACACTTAGGGCAGCTTTTTCAGAAAGGTTGTCTAAGCAAGGAACAATAAAACGATCATTGCTACCATCTCCATTTGGAGTAAAGGTATTTGGAACATAACAGTTCTCTGTTTCTTCAATATAGATAACGACCTCTGCAGAGTCTCTAATATCAGGACAGCTGGTGTTCGTTATTTCGTAAGTAAAGTATTGAGTAACTCTTACTTGGTCAATATCTAAGCTAAAGTTTCCATTGCTAATATTCGTTAGATTGCCATTGTCTACATCGTCCACCACTATAATATTCCATACAGAAGGAAGTAAATCATTACTAGTCACATTAAGATTTTTAATCATTCCATCCGTACTAAAAATAAAGGTGTCGGGAAGGGCTATAGGTTGTTCGTCTCCTAATATGACCAAAAGAGTATCACTAGAGTAGTTTAAACAGGTTCCTCTAGATAGCGACCAGATGAGTAAGGTTGTATCCGATGTAAAATTGTTCGCTAAACTAAATGGATTACTTGGGTTGAAAATCGTAACCGTACTATCTGAAGTACTCCATAGACCATTGTCTCCATTACTAGGAGGGACTGCGTTTAGTGCAATAGTATCTGGACTACAGATAAAGTCAGTTCCTGCTATGGCATTGATGTTTGGACTAACATCAATATTGATAACAACAGTATCACGATCATATACACCACAATTTCCGTTAATAAATTCCCATACATAAGTGTAACTGCCATTGCTCAGGCCCGTAACAGAAGTACTCGAATCAATAGGGTTAGTAATAGTGCTGCCTGTACTTGCTTGAGTTGCTGTTTGTATCCACTGAGCAGTTCCTAAAGAAGGCTGGTTACCTGCTAAGGTAATGGTATTGGCTTCGCATAAGGATTGATCAAAACCAGCAAAGGCCGTATCTAGAATCGGAGAAATAACCTCTATAGATATAGAATCCGTAGAAATATTGCTACAGCTATTACTAGACAAGGTCCAATATAAGGTGTGGACACCATCTGGTATATTGGTAATAGTAGTGGTAGCTAGAGTGTCATTAATAATAACAATATTAGGGTTGTTAGTGGTCCATTGGCCCGATAAACCAGTATTCGGCGTCATAGCATTTAGAGTAGTGGAGTCACTGCTACAAAGCAATTGATCGTTTCCAGCTTCTGCTACTACAGTAGAGTCAATGACATAAACATCAGTAATACAGGTTCCAATATTGCCACTAGAGTCTGTTGCAAATAGTGTAATGGTATTTCGACCAATATCAGGGCAATCAAAAGTGTCTTGGCTAAGATGGATGGATAGTAAGCCACAGTTGTCAAAACTTCCAGCATCAATGTCATTGGGTGTAATATTGAGCACTACTCCTGTATAGTATAGGGTATCAGCTCCAACACATTGTGCGATAGGATTAATAGTGTCTTCTACTATAATCTGGCTGTTACAGGTGTCGCTATTGCCACTTTGGTCTGTTACAATCAATTGAATGGTAGTCGACTGCCCTATATAGCTACAATCAAAAGTATCTTGTGAGACACGATAACTGGCAATTGAACAGTTGTCGGTACTATTGCTATTGACTTGCAAAGGGTCTAGAATAGCTTGATTGGTGCTAGAATCTAATGCCAAAGTCGTAGTGAACTGACAGCTAGCCAAAGGAGGTGCAACATCAAGGATAGTAACTGTAGTGGAACAAGAATCAACATTGCCATCAATATCTGTCCCAATTAGTGTGACAGGATTGGTACCTAACTGAGTACAATCAAAGCTTAAGGATGATTGGCCATTAATGGTTAAGGATGGACTACTACAGTTATCAAACGAATTATTGTTGATTCGGTTAGGAGTTAAGGTTACACTACTACCTGTAAGCAATAAGGTATCTGGACGGCAAATAATATTCGGAAGAATAGTATCAAAAACATTAACGGTGGTATTACAAGTTGTTTGATTTCCAGAAGGATCACTGACCGTTAGCGTAACGGTATTAGGATTGTTTCCAATATTACCTGCATTGAATATAGCATTTGGAAGGCCATTGATGCTATAATTGATACTATTAGAACAGTTATCATTACTGTTGTTATTGAAGGCAATAGCGGGGACAATCGCAAAACAGTTGCTATCCAAATAAACATCAATCACACCTGGATTAATACAATTAGCAATAGGATCAATGGTATCTAGTATCTGAACGGTAGAGAGACATTGACTGGTGTTGCCAAAGGCGTCGATTACTGTTAGTTGCACCGAATTGCTACCTACTTGTGAACAATCATAATTGACAGAAGCTGCTCCATTGATGGATAAATTTACAGCAGAACAATTATCAAAGCTTCCACCGTCTATCTGTTGTACCGAGAGTTGTGTCACACCAGAGTTGTTTAAATATAATAGAGTGTCTCGGCAAATGGCGGTAGGGGCAAATATATCTTCGACAATGACAGTAGTGGCACAGCTAGCTGCATTTCCACTTTGATCTTGGACTAATAGCGATACACTATTGCTCCCCAAGTTGGTACAGTCAAAGAATAAACTATCTAATCCATTAATGAGTAGCGTATCTAATTGGCAAATATCAAAACTTCCATTGTCAATATTACTAGGTACCACTACTGCTTGACTATTAGAATCTAACTGAACCGTGTAAGGGACTGAACGGCAAATAGCAATAGGGGCAATACTATCTAATACCATAATATTGGTGACACATTGTGCTGTATTACCAAAATTGTCGGTAATCATAATGCCAACAGATCGAGTACCTAGACTATCACAGGTGTAGTTGATACTGTTACTGCCATCAGCAAATAGGACAGTAGTATTACTACAGTTATCAAAAGTAGTAACGGTGTCAATAAATTGATTCGGATTGACAGACAAAACACCAGAACTATTTAAATAGCCTGTTAGACTTTGGCAAGAAATAGCAGGAGCAATATTATCCTGTACAGTAACTAATGTTGTACAAGTGCTACTGTTAGCAGAGGAGTCAATTACAGTCAGAATAGCAGATTGTGTCCCTAAGTCTGCACAACTATAATGAGCAGTATCTAGGTTGTTAATCAAATAACGAACGATACTACAGTTATCATTACTATTAGAGTCCAGCATATTAGGTGTCGCAGTCCCCAAACCGTTCGGGTCTAATTGGACAATAATATTATTTCGGCACTGGGCTGCAGGTGAAATTGTATCCAATACATTGACTACAGTAGTACAGCTGTCTATGTTTCCAGAAGCATCCTGCACAATTAGAGTAATAGGTTGTGGAGCAAAAATAGCAGTACAATCAAAGTTAGCACTGATAGCACCAATCGTATTGACAAAACTATCTACAATGCCACAATTGTCAGTACCACCTAAGCTCAATTCAGCAGGAGAAACAAATGCTACACCTGTATTACTTAAATAGATATTAGGTGAAGCACAGATTGCTACTGGAGCGATTGTATCTAGTACGGTAACCATCGCATTACAAGTACTGCTATTCCCAAAAGAATCAATGACAGTTAGTGTAATAGAATTTGGATTGGTTGCTGTTTGGCTACAATCAAAGGAAATGCTAGGAGATCCATTGATAGCAAACGTGAGGTTGGTGCCAGTACAAAAATCTAAACTATTATTATTGAAACTATCTGCACTAATAGAAGTGACACCATTGGCATCCAAATAAACAGTTTGATTTCTACAATTAGCAATCGGAGGGAATGTGTCTAGTACTTGAATCATACTCCAACAAGAATCTACATTGCCACTGGCATCAAAAACATTGAGCGTAACGGTTTGAGGGCTATTAAGGTGCGAACAGTTAAAGCTCACTGCAGAACTTCCATTGAGATTGATACTGTCTACGCCACAAATATCGCTAGATAAATTATTGATTTCGGTCGCACTGATAGAGCCAATTCCATTGGACTGTAAATAAACAGTATCGTTCCAACAACTAGGAACAGGCGGAATCGTATCCATAATAACAATAACGGCATTATCACAGGTATCTAAATTTCCACTAACATCAGCGACAATTAAGCGGACAGTATCTGTACCCAAATCGGCACAACTGTAGGTTGGGGGCGGAGCAAATTGGCTGCCTATCCAACGCCCAACTACGGGGGGACAAACATCAAAACTCCCTCCATCTAGATTGATAGCAGGAATAGAGGCAAATCCACCTGCTACAGAAGATAGGAATACAGTATCTTGTCCACAAATGGCAGTAGGAGGTATAGTATCTATGTAACGGACAATGAGTCGACAAGAGTCCATATTGCCAGAAGCATCTGTTGCTCTTGCCCAAAATTGTTGAAAATTGGAAGTACAATTAAAGGTTAATTTATCGGTCCAAACTGTGCTGAAAAGTGGGCGAACTTCTTTAATAACACTGCCACAGTTGTCCGTAGCATCCACTAAAGAAGCCCAGAAGGTATCTCTTCCATCGACTCCCAAATAGCGATTTCCCCAGATGGAAGGAAAACAATTAGAAAAGGTAGGGGCTGTTGTATCGACTACATTGACCATGCTAGAACAACTATCAACATTGCCAAGTTGATCTTCTAGTATCATTGTGACAGCTACTGGAGTACCAATGTCAGCACAAGAAACAGTATTGGGTGCAAAACTGATGTTTGTAGTATTACAAGAAACATCACTCGCACTATCCAAGTCAATAAATTGGAAATTATGCACTCCTAGTCCATCTAGGGCAACAGTAGGTGTCGCACTACACAATGCTTCTAGTGAATTGAAATCACAGGTTACTAAAGTAATGCAATAAGAATGAATACATAAACGAGGGCCAGCAGCAGGGGCATCATCTATAGCTCCTACTGTCCAAGTTCCATAGGGGGATTGATTGAAATAGAAGTCCAAGGAACTACCATTTGGAGAGACGGTGTCTCTACCAGCAGTGGGAAGTCCAGCAGGAAGCAATGAGGGGGCGTTGTGTTTGAATACAATAGTATCCTCTACAATATTGGTAGCACCAATAAAACTAGATGTAGTAGAAGTAGTTGCAAATGGGCCTGTAGTAGCAGATGCTGCTATTATTCGGGTACTACTAGTAGGATTTTTGAGTGTAAACCCTACGTGACTAAGGTCTACAGGGGCTCCTGTAGTGGGGGTACAAGACCCATCGTCTGTTTTTGACCAGACAACTTCTACGACAACATCAATAATGCGGTGCCCTGGAGGTATATCAACACCAGAGATGAAATTAACATTGCCTACAGCAGTACCAATGGTATTGCCGAAATCTTGGGTGGGGCCTGTGTAACACTTAGTGACAGTGTTTTGGAAGTTAGTGGTTTGTGCTGAGATTCTTTGTGTGTATAGTAGTAGTGTAGTGAGTAGTGATAATATTACGTATACTTTTTTCATACAGAATGGATATTGAATCATCAAAAGTTGCTATTTCAGAATCGCACAAATGCCTTTGCATTTGTTTACGGATAAAGGTACGCATTACCAACGCAAAAAACCACGGATATTGTTTATTAATTGTATTAAAATCCTGTAAGATAAGGATTTATCAATCAAATTGCTTTTTCAGAATCTTTAGGAAATAATCATTTTCTATGGGGGTGAGCTGAATTGGTATCGCTTTTATTTGGTCGGATAGCTTATACTCTTTTAGATAATAATGTGTAACTTCTTTTGTCTTACTATTTGTTTGGTACACAAGTAAGAAAGCGATTTCGCCAGTAGGGAGAGCTATTTTGTCATTAGGATCACTGCTGTAAATCTTATATTGATTGTTTTGTACCTCATTATTATCGAAAGGAAGGATTGTTTTTCTTTCTTTCAGTATGAGGTAGGCTTGCAAATAGGAGGGAAAGGCAGGTGTTTGTACATTTAGGGTAGGAACAGTAAGTAATGGGAATTTCCCTAAATATCGGTCATAATTGATCCAACCATATCCATTAGGCATTGGAGAAGAGTAGGTGATTACTCTAGTATTTGGTGGAATTGGAATAGGTTTGGGTTTTAATTTATTTAGGCTATCTCTGAGTTTTTGTCGTTGTACCGTACGCTTGTATTCTATGGCTCTTACTTTGGCAATACTATCTAGTGCATAACAATCTACTCCACTCAAATTATCTTTTGTCTGTAGTCGTCTTGCTCTGCTTTCATTTTCGATCCAGTCATAGATCGCATTAATTTTGTTAGGACTTAAGTGGCTAAAAGGGGTCATTTGAGAATGTTGCCAAACTTCGTATAAACAAAAAGAAATACTATCTCTAGCCTCTATCATGTAAACACTATTGCGTGTAAATTCAATGAGCCAAGCTCTATCTCTATAACGATGAATATTACCTAATGGAGGACCTGTTAGATCATGGATAAGATTAGAATTATGGCAATTTGTACAATTATCTAGGAATACCTTTTTCCCAAGGGCAAGTCTTTTTTTGTTAGATATAGTAATAATTGCGGTACTTTTTTCCCAGTTGCCATCTGCTGTTTTTTCAAACACAAGCATATCTTCCTGTGTAAATTTGGTAGGTACTTTGATAATAATGGGATGATTGGGATTTGCTTGTTGACCAGAAGTGACCTCCAAAAAAAACATACCACCACTTTCTAGGGGCTGTAAGTGATCATCCATGGTTGTTAATCCAGCAGCAAGCATGTCTGAGATTTTTAGAGCTGATTTGAATTGCACACGAATCACTTCCTCTTTGGTGCAGTCAAAAGTAGATGGGTTGACGATTATCTGAACACCATCTTTTGTTTTAATCGTGGTGTCAGATTGGCAAGAAAAGGTAAAAGATTCAAATTTTTGTTCTCCAAATCCTCTAGAGTTTTGATTTTTTTGACTGTCTGAGCATGCCTGCAACAATATAATGCTTAGGTAACAGAGAGATAAACAAATGATGGAGGCTGGTTGTCTCATAACAGGTAGTGTCTTTTGATTCAATTAGAAGTTATACTCTACTTAGAGCAGTTTTTTAGAATGCTTTCACTCTGTGAATAAGCACTAAGAAGGGATTTTTCATAGCCAATCAAAAACTCTAACTGGCGTATCAGAGCTTCATTTTTTGTTCCACTGTCCTTCTCGCCAGATATATATTCCAACACAAGGGTATTTTGACGAAAAACTTCATGAATCACCATTTCAATTGTTTCCAAATGCATCAAACATTCAAATCCATAGGAAGTGCTGTAGCCACTATTTTTTAGTGTACTCCAAGCAATAGTTGTCAGTTGGAGATTAGGCAGAGCTACATTGAAGTGAGTTTCACCAGTGTATTTGTAATACCCATTGTCCAATAGGGTAGAGTCCTTGATGGTAATGAGGGAAGGATATTTTCTTTTGAACTGTTGCATGCTATCAGAAGGGGCAATTAGATTATCTTCTTCATCAAAATAAGTACTAAAGAAAACGGTAATATTAAGGAGATTACTATGGTCAGTGATGATGTTCTCTAGTTTATTTTGGTTGGACTCGATTTCTGCTAGGATATTTTGGGTAGCAATCGACTTTTGTTTTTGTAGGTTTTTAGAAGCCACCCATTCATTGAGGTAAAGGGCTAAAAAAACACCAATTAGGGTGGCACTCAGGGTAATGACCCAGTTATTGGTAAAGAACTTTGAGAAATTAATTTTTGTACGTTTGGACATGAAAAATATTTTGACTGTGAAATAGTATTAGAAGACATTTTATAGGATGACTTTTCGCCTGATGTCTCAGTGGAATAAACTTAAACAACAAAGATAACGTTCCCTGCCAGTCGAATAGAAAAAGCAGGCTTGAAACTAATTTCAAATCTGCTTTTAATTTTTTTATCAAAAAACTAGGAAGGATATTCATACTAGAGTAGCATCAAAATCATTACTCTTTTATGGTGAATTTAGAAGCTCGGATGATACGTAATAGTTCATCTCTATCTACTTCATTGTTATAACTGATGTTCATACCAAAGTCATAACCATTGATATAGCGTGCAAACATCATTTGATTTAAGATGACATTGCCTTGAGGACCATAAAGTGTAATAGAAAAGGTCTTGAAATCTAAACCATCAATTTGCTCAATAGCATCAGGACCCATATCTACCTTTATCCCTTGTTGCTCAAAAGTTTTGGCAATCGTTTCTTTTTGAAATTCATTGTTTGCTTCCCAAGAGCCATTGATGATAGGATCAAATGATTGAGCGGTAGACTGAAATTGGTTAAACATATTTTTTTTGAGAAAAAGCAGACTATGTAGTCCATTAACATCTAGTTCTTCTTCAATAGCTTCTTCGATCGCCTCTTTTCCTTTGCCATTCAGAATATCTTCTTCTGTTTTATTTTCAACATTCCAACCACTAGGTATTTCTATTGTCCAGCCAATTAATTCGCTGGTATAATATTGCTTTTCAGCAGGTGTTTCTGTTGTGGTAGTTTTTTCTTTTGGAGCGGCATCACCACAAGAACATAGAGAGAATACGACTGCTACTAATAAATAATAAAAGGTGTTTTTCATTTTAGATAAATTGTGTGAATAATTAATGTTAATTTAGGTACAGTTTAAATTACTATAATTTTTAAGAAAATGGAGAATATACTAGATGATTTTGGGCAGAAGCAACCAACTGAAAATAAAATTAAAATTTATATATTATATACGATTATTGTTTTATTGTTAGTGAATGGATTTCCTTATATGGATTCTAAAGAATATATAGAACTGACTCCTATTTTTGATCGGAGGGCTGGACTTACGGCTATGTTCTTATTGTTTTCCGTAACTATCATTTGTTGCCATTTGGCTGTACGTACTCATTTTATACTTTCCATCCTTATGGGCTCTTTTATCACGCTATTAGCATTTACTATAGACTATAACATTATTATCACTATTCTAGATACCCACAAGCCAGCAAATCCATTTCCTTTTTGGGGGTACATTAGTATGGGATATATTAGTTTGTCTATTGTTTTGATAACATTTTTGGATAGAATATATTCAAGATATAGAAAAAAGGGAAAGGAATAGGAGTTGTCCAAGTAGGGAAATAGGGCTTATATATTTATCTAATAGTCAAATCTTGTTTAGTAGCCCATTCTGTCCAAGAACCATCATAAAGACTTGTCTGTTGAGGATAAATGAGTTGTCTGGCAAACATAACGATACACGCAGTTAATCCAGAGCCACAACTAAAGGTAATTTCTTTGTAAGGCAGTGGTAGCTCTTTAGATTCAAAAATGAGACGAAGCTCTTTTCTAGATTTGAATTGACCATTATGGAGCACTCTTGGATAGGGAATATTGATAGAATTAGGAATATGACCACTTTTTAGATGTTTTCTAGGTTCTAGCCCAATACCATTAAAACGATTTTGGGAACGAGCGTCTATTATACAGAAAGACGGTGTCTCTATATTATCCAATACTTGTTGGTATTGTTTGACTAGATGAGGGCGTAATTTTGCTCGAAAGTTGCCTTTAGGGTATTCTTCTTTACAGAAGGGAACGGTCTGGTGCCCTTGGTTGATCCATTCGGGAAGCCCTCCATTAAGTAGGGCAATATTTTCATGTCCCATCAATCGGAACAACCACCAAGCACGAGGACTAGAATAAACCCCTAAATTATCATAAACAACAATTTTAGAACTAGTATTAATCCCTAATTTTTGGGCAGCTTGCTGAAATTGTTCTATAGAAGGATAAGTATTAGAGAATTGACTAGAGGTATCCGAAAAGTCATTTTTGAGATCAAAAGGTCTTGCATTAGGAATCATTTCTGATTGGAAGGCAGAAATTTTTCCTGATGCTGTCATTGGAAGACTTGCATCCAAAAGAATTAGATCTTCATTTAAGATATTTTGACTAAGCCAACCAGCCGATACTAGGTTTTTCATAGAGGGTTTTTTGTTAGTGGCAATGATAATATTGCATAACTTTTACTAGATAGAGAAGTTGTTTAAAGGATATTTATTCACTTTGGAAAAGACCATTTTTTGTTTCGAAGCGGTAGTCAATTTCTAGGAAAGAGAACTAGTTTTATTAGTTTGAAGGAATTCACTCGTTCATACAAATTAAGATAAATTTAAACATACTCATACTTCTGTCTCATTATTTTATTTGTTTATACATTTGAATTTTGTCTTTGTATCCTTTTTCATCTTTGAAAAAATTAGGAATTACTCCACTTTCTATGAAACCAGTATTTTTGTAAAGATGATATCCCAATTTATTGGAAGCATATACATTGAGCCATACTAGTTCAGTTGGTGAATGATTTTTAGCCCAATCAAGGACAGCTATTATCAACAATTTCCCCAGTCCTTGATTCCTCCATTCTTCCTTTATTCCCATTCCAATCATTCCAGTATGGAACATTTTTATGCTTTTACTTCCTGTCAGATCTATGTTGCCTATTAGTTCATTATTAATTTCGGCAACTAGCAATACACTGTTTGGATTATTCTCATATTCAACAATTAATCTCTTTTCTTTAGCTATATCTATTGGATATTAATCCAATTACTGGAATAGTTGAAATGTTCTTAATATAACTTCTTTTTAAATAGGCTAATTTTTGAGCTTCTTCTATCTCTGGAACTCTAATCTTGATCAAAGTTCCTGTTTTTAAAGCATGATCTTTAGGTTGAAATTTCATTACTGTACATTTAATTGGATTGTGTCAAAGCGTCCATGACTTGTAAAAGTTGCTCTTTATGAATAGCTGTTCCTGGATAACTCAAATGATCTTCATCAAAAAATAAAATATCTTTATTCAGAGAAACCCTCACCTTATCCTTCTCAATAAATTTTTTATAGACATCAAAAACAGTAATATTGGGGTATTTTTCTGCTAAAGAAGAAACATAATCATTTCCTCTTCTTATTCCTTCTAAACGGTTTGCTCGAACTGAATTGTAGCCTTCAACTGGTGTCAATCCTAAGTAGACCAAGAACTGGTCAGCACTTTTATTCACCATAAAATATAAACAAGGGGGTTGAGTCAGTAACAAAACTCGAATATTTTTTTCATTTAAAACAGCCAATAAATCATTTAATTGTCGCTTATCAAGATCAGATATGCTTTCCCAGCGGCATACCAACACAAGCAATTTGGGATTCCATTCATTGATGTTTTCGAGTAGAGATGTAGCATATTCAATGCGCTGATCTTTACTAAAGTGTTTGGAAGCTACCTGGGCATTTATATCATCTAAATTAAAGAAAGGTCTAGTTCCATTAGCAGTGTAGCAAGAAAGAGAAGAGTTTAGTTCTCCTGAAATTTCGTCAATCAGTTTAGCCCACATGACACCATGAGAATCTCCTACCAGCATTATTTCAGGTAGATCATTAGTAGTATTATTTGAGAGAATACCAGCTTTTTTGTAAGCATCATCAAATTGCTGTGGACGGTCGGGGGCTGTCAAATTTCTATCTAAACCGTTATCTTTTAACCAATTATAAATACCAGATTGTGCAGGAGAAATATCATAATATTTGCCATAATAAGGTGCTTGATTAAATTTGCTCTCATAGGTAGGATCAAATGAATCTGATTGAATAAAAAGGGTCAAGGATGTAATCAGCAAAATACCAATGATGACAATCTTGGGAGTATGTTTATAGTTGCGGGTTGTATCCTCAATAAATTTGAATGAGAGGAAAGAGAGGATTATAGTCAGGACAAATATGGCTACATTGATAGCATGTGCATTGAAATCCAGCAATTGGAATTGCAGATTTTTGAACAAAACAATGATTACCCAGTGCCACAAATAGAGGGAATAAGAGAGTTTCCCTATCAGTACAACAAAATTTATTGACAACAGCTTACCTACTAGATTTGCTGAAGAACTAAATAAAATAATCAATGCAGAACCTATGACAGGCAACAAAACCCAATAGTTAATCTGAGCATCTGCAAAAAAATAGGAGGAACAAACCAACAAAATTCCTAGTATAGATAGATAGTTTGCATAAGCATATTTTATTTTTTCTATATTGACAAATCCAATCAATCCACCGATTCCAAGTTCCCAGATTCTAGTAGGAAACATATAGAAAGCTATGTCCAAATTATCACTAAAATACAATTGGGAAAAAAATAAAACTGAACTGAGTGCTGTAATTGTAAAGATAGGAACGAAATAGCTTTTGAAATACTTATGAGCAGCAAAAAGAAAAAGGGGATAAATTAGATAAAATTGTTCCTCAACAGATAACGACCAAGTATGGAGAAAAAAAGATTGCTCAGAAGTTCTACCCCAATAGCTACCAAAATTGAATAGTGCATGGAAATTGAAATACGAAAACATGGCAGGAAAAATATCATTGGATAAGTTTTTTACTGCTGGTTTGTAGAGCAACATAGGTGTGACTATCAAGACAGATAACACAACAGTCAATAATAAAGGAAGCAAGCGTTTTATCCTTCTTATCCAAAAATTATACATGGAAAATTTGTCGTTTGATATGTTTTTTACCAAAATACTCGTGATCAAGTAGCCTGATATGACAAAAAAAACATCAACTCCTAGATATCCTCCTTTAATCTGCATATAGCCTAAGTGAAACAATATGACAGGAATGACTGCAACTGCTCGTAAACCGTCTACTTCTGGTCTGTAAGTTAGCTTGTTATGCATTGTAGTGTACTGTTTTAGCGTTTTGTTGTATTGAGTTACCAATTTGCTTTCTTTATTTTTTGGTAGAAATAAAGCTGTTTGGCATCCATCTATGATTTGAGGGGCAAATATAGGAAAATTATTATGCAATTAGTATCAAACAGCATACTCAGCAATCAATTCTAAAAAAGATAATAGCTCTTGCTGCATTCGTATCTAAGCTAAAATTTCGTACTCATCTGTTATCCAAAATGCTAATGGAAGTGTGGTTCACTTGCTGCTACACTGTACCCTACGCAAATTAGTAGTTGGAAGCGATAGTTTTTAGATGGAGCAGAAGATGTATTCAGTATAAGGAAAGGAGGGAAGACAGAAGAGGAACAGGAAAAAGATAAACTATTACGGACAATAGGAGAGCTAAAAGTAGAGAATGACTTTTTAAAAAAAGTCTTGCGGTAAAGCCATTGCCAGAGAAGCGTTATCATGTAGATAAAAACCATCCAAAATTAAGCATTCGTAAACAACGTAAAATGCTAAACCTTTCACGTTCTAGCTATTATTACAAAGCAAAAACAGAGACGGAATTGAACTTAGAATTGATGCGATTGATGGATGAACATTATTTAGAGCACCCCTACAAAGGAGTCGAGCGGATGCATATTTGGCTGACTAAAGATAAGGGGTATAGGATAAACATAAAACGGGTAAGACGCTTGTATAGTCAAGTGATGGGTTTGCAATCGATTTTGCCAAGTCCAAATACTTTAAAGCCCAGTAAGAGCAAGGATAGACTGGTTTTCCCTTACTTACTCAAAGGGTTGAAAATAAAGCGAGCAAACCAAGTATGGGCAACAGATATTACCTATATTCCTATCAAAGGTGGTTTTATGTATTTAACGGCAGTCATTGACTTATACTCTAGGTTTGTGTTGGGTTGGTCACTCTCTAATAGTATGGATGCTTATTGGTGCAAAGAACTGATTAATCAAGCTGTAGAAAAATATGGAATTCCTGAAATCTTAAATACGGATCAAGGGAGTCAGTATACTTCTAATTTGTTCGTTCATGCTGTTCAATCTAATGGCATACAGTTGAGTATGGATGGCAAAGGACGTTGTATTGATAATGTTTTTATAGAGCGACTTTGGTGGTCAGTCAAATATGAGGATGCTTATATTTATGACTATCCAAATGGCAAAGAACTTTACCAAGATTTGGAGAAGTATTTTCAAAAGTATAATTTTGAACGTAGACACAAGGGAATTGACCATAATTTTCCCTGCAACTGATATTTCTCTTCCAAATCCACCCCAGCTACTCGTGAGGGCGATTGGGAAGAAAAATATCTACCTAAAATTTATTATAAACTCGCTTAATTTGGTCCTACACTTCGGGAGTACCCCATAGAGAGGCAAATTAATAGGTAATGCTCGAATTACAAATTAGAGCTAACGAGGGTGAAGGAGCATTTTTAAATGAAGATGATAGTAATTCACTTCCTTTTAGAGGGCCATTAAATGAATATTCTTTAACACCATTTAAGTAATATGAATCATATACTTCATGTAAATTGAAGTTAAATACCTCTAATAATTTTGAGAATTGATGTAATCTTTTCTCTGATATTGTAATTAAAGGAGCTGTAGTATTTAGGACTTTAAAAGAATCTTTCATTAAGTTTAAACCAATACCTTTTCCTCTAAATTTTTCAATAACTCTGAAAGTGCATATTTTATTCTCTAGATCATTACTCTTTAATATAGAAATAGCAGCTAATTCATTGTCGCAGAAATTAGCTATAATACTCCTATCACCTTCTTTTATACCTTTTACAACTTTTTGATAAAACCACTTATCAAAATCAGGGTATTCTGAATTTAATAATCTTAGAGATTCATAAACAATTTCTAGTTGCTTTTTAGTTTCGGTAAAAGATTCTTCTAATGTTTCATGATTTATTATCAATTTATTCATTTATTTCTATGTTGTTTTATAGTTTCTTCATTTTGAAGATTATCTAATTACATTGTATACCTCATGACATAATTTGAGCATAAATAAAATTACTAATTAAGTTAAAAGAAATACTTAAGCATAATAGAACAACAAGATACCATAAAATAGTTCCCCAATTATTATTTTCATATCTTGTTTGTATCAATGCATTGTATTCTTTTATATTTTTTTTAGTCGAACTTGTTTTCCAATGAAAGGCTAAAATTGCTTCTGTATTTTTATCATAAATTGGTCCTATATAATCTTTCCACCTATTTTTTTCTAATTGTCTACAACTATTAAATGGTACATGTGAAAAGATATACTCCTCTCTTGATCCACACATGAAAAAAAAATGTATCTTAGAAAAAGTAAACATGTCTCCTTCTGATTTTACATGTTCTAAAAGCTCCATACTTAGTTCTCTTGCTTCATTTACCCTGAAATCAATAATTTCGGTTTCTGAGAATGCACTTTGGAAAAGAGAGTTCGAAGGCTTGTCAGTGTGACTTAAAAAAGAGTGATAATCATGATCAATCCTTATTCTAAGATAAGTTGTTTTTTTTATGGGACTCTTTATACATATTTCAATTCTACAGCCTGTCTTAGAATTTTCAATCTTTATATTATTTTCTTTTAAGACGTAAAGAGAAAAAATTTCATTTTTTTCTTGATCTAAAATAGAGTGGTAAGAAGAAGTTCCTGTACTATTTTTATAGTAATATGCGTTAAATAAAGAATTAAGTAATTTAGAATCTGAGGATATCGTTTTCCCTAAGTCATAAATTTCTTTCTTATTTAGTTTTTGGGGATAATCGATATATAACTTATCAATTTTGTCAGCTTCTTCAAGCTTGAATTCAATAAATAAATGCAACAGGGAAAAAAAAAGCGGGTCAATTATTGTT
>CAYOJF010000108.1:0-14282 GCA_964404215.1 uncultured Aureispira sp.
GTTTTGGAGTCGCTGCTTCTGTAATAGTAGCTGTTGGAGCTGTATCAGATTGGCAACTTGATATAATACCGAATAGTAAGGTTAAAACCAGAAAATAAGTAAGCTTCATTTATTGATAATCTTTACGGATTCTATCTAAACTACGTTTGGCATCTCTTTCTTTGAGAGAGTCACGTTTATCATAAGATTTTTTACCTTTAGCAAGAGCAATTTCTATTTTTGCCAATCCTTTTTCATTAATATACAAACGATAAGGAATAATAGAGTTACCAGCTTCTTTCACTTTTGTGTGTAGCTTTTTTAATTCTATTTTCTTTACCAGTAATTTTCTAGGTCGTTTAGGAATATGGTTATTATAAGTACCATATTTGTATTCACTAATATGCAAGTTATTGATATAAAGCTCTCCTGATTTGACAACACAGTAGGCGTCACTCAAATTAGCTTTGCCAAGGCGAATAGATTTGATTTCAGTTCCTTGCAGTACAATACCAGCATCTAGCGTGTAGAGGAAATGATATTCATACTTGGACTTTTTATTTAATATTTCTATGTTTTTAAGTAAATTCATTAGTCATATGGGTTGAAGAAACATTCAAAAAAAAAACTAAAAATTAGGATTTATGATAATTAACTTAGTATTTTTGATCCACTAAAGTAGCTATTATATAAGTACTTTGGTAGAAAAAAGGTTCATTATCTCTATTTTATTCCAATACAACCTTTCAGGAAAAACAGATGGTAATTATCTAACTTAGAAAATAATTTATAATCATAGATTAAAAGCTAACATTATCAACCAAATGAAGAATATATTTTTATTAGCCATATTGACTTTGTTCTTATTACAGAGTTGCGGAGAATCTAAACCTACAGATAGTAATACGGAAACGACGGAATCTGCTACAGGGACACCTACTACTACAGAAACAGATACTCCTGCTGAAACCACAACTGAATCTACTTCTTCTGACAACGCTTCCGTAATCACAGATGCAGTGATGACAAAAGTATGTGACTGTGTCAAAGAGTCTGGTGAAGAAGAGTCTGATATTGATAAAATAAAAGAATGTATGGGTGGTAGTAGTGCAGAGTATGTAGCTAGGCTATTGGGAGATGGTGCTTCTGAAAAACAGAAGACAGATGCTCAGAATGAATTGCAAGAGCGTATGCAGGAGCAATGTCCACTATTGAGGAAATAGGTGGAATCAAAAACGTATTTAGGATAGACTGTTTCAGTCAAATATTTATATATTATTACACTTTTTTAAAAAATAGAGATTATGAAAACGCTAAAGAACTTATTGATGGTATTTATGGCTGCTGGTTTTATGGTAGCATGTGGTGATGAGGCTCCAACAACTGATACAATGAAAGATAAGGTAGAAGCTGCTGCAAATGATGCAGAAGCTGCTGCAAATGACGCTACTAAGAAAGTAGAAGAAGTTGTGAACGAAGGAACAGATGCTACTGCTGGAGCTGCAGAAGCTGCTGGTGATGCAGTACAAGAAACTGCTGACAAAGTAGAAGAAGCTGCTGGACACGAAGGACACGATCACTAGATTGAAATAATAGATATAATGTATCTATCAAAAAAGCCTATCAAGAATTATCTTGATAGGCTTTTATTATTTTATAGGCATCCTTTTAGAGCATGTCTATAATGATGTTTTTTGCTACTTAAGTCTCATTTTTGAGTGATGAAAGGACAACCCTCTTTTGGGAAATATCTTGTAGTATAGATTAGTTCATACGAATTAGAGAGACTCTTACTACTTAAATAGTCTATAAAGATTTATTTGGGGATGCCTAAAGCATCTTTTGCATCATTAACACTGTTAGCAGCATCTTTAATTTCATCTGCGGCATCCTTTACCTCACTTGCAGCTTTTTCTACTTCATTTCTTTCGTCAGTAATTGGTTTAGGAGTAGCTACGGTATTAGCTCTTTCATTTATCCTTTCGTTGACAATTCTTGGTGTGTTAGGATCTGATGGTGCGTTATTGTTACAGGCGGTTACTAAAAAAACTGCTGTCGCTAGTATAACTATATAATATAATTTCATGTGGTAGGTGTTTGATAGAAAGCTATTTTTGATAGCCTCTGTATTGAAAAATAAATTAGTAGAAAATAGTCTATTAATCAACAGCTTCTTCAACTTTTTCTGCGGCGTCCTCTGCACCATCAGAAATATCTTTTCCTACTTTATCAATTCTTTCACCAGCCTTTTCCATTGGTCCATCATTATTATCGCAAGCTACCAATGTGCCAGCAGCCAAAACAATGATTAGAAGTATATTTTTTAATATTTTCATAGCTCATTTTTAATGTTATCTAATACGGTTTACATAAAAAACAACAGGCTACTTTCTTCAATTGTTCTAGCTGCTAGTCAAAAAATATTATTTTTTCTTTTTGGTTTCTAGTTTATTGAGAGCAGCTTTAGCTTTAGAGTGTAAGCTTGCTTTATATTGATCAGGCTTTTCTTTTAAGCATTTTTTATAAGCTTCAATAGCTTTGCTGGGCTCTTTTCGAACTTCCCATATAGTTCCCATTTGTAGGGCAGCACTACAGGCATAGTAATACGGTTTTTTCCTGCCTTTCTGATAAACACTTTCATAGATTTTGATTGCTTCTTCGTTCTTTCTCATCAAATGCAATATGCGTGCTTTTCGATAAGAAAACTCTAATTGCTGTTCTTCCCCTTTTAGTTTTTTGGCGTCAAAGCGTTGAAGGAGACTATAGGCTTTTTCGTAATATCCTCCATCAAAATATAGTCGAGCTTGAAGTAGTTCGAGTTTAGGAACGATACCTTGCTTGGCATTTTCCATTTCATTCATAGCTGTTCTATCCGCAAAGTTATTGTACTCTCCTTTTTTTTCGACAAGGCTCATGTTATACTTATAGCCATTTTCATTTTTTTTGAGAATACTAATCCAAGCAAGTTTTTGATATACTTCCTTGATATGATTGACCCCACGATATTTTTCTAGAAAACGTTTGAAATCACTTTCGGATTTCAGATCTAGTCGATGTAGTTTGGAAATACCTCGAAGGATATCTAAGTAGCCAAAATAGTGAAATTCTTCCCCTTCTGGACATTGATTCATAATAATAAGAGCTTTCTGGCTTTTGCCAATTTGAATACTTCTACTAGCTAATACATAAGCTGCCATGGGGTTTTGGGAAACATCCATTACTTCTGTATTCAGAGCTCCCCAAGCTTTTTGGTCGCTATTGCCCATATATAACAGCAATATACCATACATGAGTTGGGTTTCTTTATTAAATTCAAAAGATGGAAATGTTTTACCATGACTAATAACCTCTTCAAGTTCGCTTAGTCCTTGATTGACATCTCCTTTGAGTCCTGCTAGCGAAGCTCCCCATTTATATTCACCAGGAATAGCTCCAACCATTGTGTGCAAAATCCCTAAGGCTCTTTTATTGGGCATGAAAGTGGGGAATTTGTTACCATTTTTTTCTAGTAAACTGGCAGCTTTTTTGATACTTTTGAACGCTTCAATATTATCTCCATAAAGAGCATAGATCATCCCCCAGCGTAGGTAAATATCTCCTTGTGTAAACAGAAAGTAAGGATCATTGGGGCTACCTTGCTCTAACCATTTGAGTCGTTCTTGCATTCGCTCTTTATATTTCCCATAAACGGCCTTTGGCTTACCATCCACAAAGGCATGAAAGAAGTCGATGTAGTCTTCGACATAATGAGGCATTAGGTTGAAGGTGTTTTTTTGTTTTAGGGCAGGCATTGCAAGCCGAGCTTTTTTTAACTTCAGATGCAAAATATCTTCAAATGTCTTTTCTAATTCTTCATTGAATTTGTAGATACCAGCATTATTTAACTCTTCAGGTGTCGTTTGTGCCATTGTAGGTAGTGTCCAGAGTAGACTGCCTAGCCAAGCAAGAAGTATTGTTCTCATGTGTTTTTATGTAAAATGTATTTGTAATAAAACTCTATAGAGAGCAGTTTGAAAATAAACATCAAGCTACAAATGCTTGATTTAGAAAAACCTAATTCGTAAACCTGCTCTGAATCAAAAAGACCTCAAGAAAATAAATTCTTGAGGTCTTGTATCTCGATGATAGTAATTTGCAATTACTATTCCAATCTTTTAGCTAGCTTCTTCAACTACTTCATTAACCGTAGTTTCGAGTATAGTTGTTTCTACTAATACTCTACCACAGTGTTCGCAAGAAATAATTCTTTTACGTTGGCTCATATCTAACTGTACTTGAGGAGGGACTTGACTAAAACATCCACCACAAGAATCACGCTCTACTGTAGCTACAGCTAAACCATTCTTATAAGCATTACGAGTACGATCATATACTGCAAGAAGAGCATCGTCGATTTTTTTACGTGCACGCTTTTCTTTATTCTGAAATTTAGTCTCGTCTTTTTCACTCTTAGTGATGATTTTTTCGAGCTCATCTTTCTTTGCTTGAAGATCGCCTTGCTTTTCTTCTTTTCTATCGTTTGCTGCTTTTAGCGTTTCTTCTTTTTGTTCTAACTTTCCTTGTGTTTCACGAATACGCTTCTTAGCCAATTGAATGTCTAGTTTCTGTAATTCAACTTCTCTTGTTAGGGCTTCAAACTCACGATTATTTTTAACCTCATCTTGCTGACGGTTGTAACGTTCGATTAGGGCTTCCGAATCACTAATTTCATTATGATACTTAGTAATGTTTAGTTCTAGCTCTTTCTTTTCGCCTTCAAGTTTCTCAATTCGCTCCTGTAGTTTGACAACTCCTTCTTCCAATGATTCTACTTCTAGAGGCAACTCTCCCTGCAATTTCTTGATTTCATCAAGTCTTGTATTGATTTGTTGAAGTTGGTACAAATTTTTTAATTTATCCTCTGTAAGGATATTTGCATTTTTATTGCTCTTTTTTGCCATAACTATTTATATGTAATTTACTGGATTCGTGTTTAGTTTAGTACAATGGATTGCGAAATTAATAAATTTTTGCGTTAAAAGTTCATAAAACAGCTCAATTGTAAACTGTTCACTTTCATAATGTCCAATATCAGCGATAATTATACGATTTTCGGCATCAAAGAACTGATGATATTTATAATCTGCTGTAATAAAGATGTCTGCTTTAGCTCCAATAGCTTTGTGGAGAAGGAAAGAACCCGCTCCACCACAAACAGCTACCCGTTTTATTGTTCGATTAGAAGTCGCAGTATATTTGATGCAATCGGTTTGCATGGTTGTTTTGACAAACTTTAGGAAATCAGTGGCATCCATAGGAGTTTCCAATTCGCCTACCATACCAGATCCAACTGTCTCTAGAGTGTTTTCTAGGCTAATAATGTCATAAGCAACTTCTTCGTAAGGATGAGCTGCTTTCATTTTTTGGAGGAGACGATTTTGTAGGTGAGCAGGAAAAATGACTTCTATTTTTTGTTCTGCTTCTAAATGTAGCCTGTTTTTTTGACCAACAGCAGGATTGGCTAGCTCATTAGCCTTGAAAGATCCTACTCCATTCGATACGAAACTACATTCAGCATAATTTCCAATATTACCCGCTCCTGCTTCAAATAGGGCTTCACTTACCTGTTCCATAGCTTGATTAGGAACAAATACTTGTAGTTTTTTTAACAACCCTTTTTTAGGAGATAAAATACGGGTGTTTTGGAGTCCTAATTTTTGGGCTATTTTGCCATTGACACCATTCCGAAATACATTGTCAAGATTGGTATGAGCAGCATAAATAGCAATATCATTTTTGATGGCTTTGATAACGGTACGCTCTACATAGTTTTTTCCGTTGAATGTTTTGATTCCTCCAAATACGATCGGATGGTGAGCGATAATTAAATTACATCCTCGTTCTATGGCTTCGTCCACGATAGCCTCTATAGCGTCTAGACAAATCAAAATACCTGTTACTGGGGTGTTTTTTTCGCCAACGATTAGGCGAGCATTATCATAAGATTCTTGATAGGATGGAGGAGCGATTTGCTCTATATAATTGGTGACATCTGCTATTAACATAGATAATTAATCAATTAAGTGACGTTTTAAATTATTTTCGGGATTCTGAACAGCTAAGAAAGCTTTTACATTTTCAAACTCTTTATTATTATAGAGAAAAGAATGAATATAGACTTTTTTAGTACCAACTTTGATTTGGTCGTCTAGAATTTCTAATTCAGGATGTAAGTAGGTTCCTTGATAGATAATCATTCCAGTGGCATTTCTTGTAATCATACGATCCGCTTGTATCTCTAGGGCAGGATATTTATAATTGACAATGGCAATGATTATCCAAAAAAAACCGAGTAATATTTTCCATACACTAAAACTATAAACGGCTAATGATAAAGAAGCCAACCCTAGTAAAATCTGAAAAGGCGGAATCCATTTTTTTTGACGAATATAGAGTAATGACATAGAGTTGGTTTAAGAGTATACTATACAGGCAGCAACAAAATTTGAGCCGTTCTAGAATGAAAAGAGGGTAATAGCCTCAGCTATTACCCTCTCAATATACTTTATTTTGATGAAATCAAAATACTAGTATTTCCATTTTCTGTTTCTTCCACCGTCACCAGCAGGTTTTCCTTGCTCTAACGCTCCATCTTCTGCAATGTAGAACTCTACACGTCTGTTCATGAAGTGTTCTGGTTCTTTGTTAGCGTTATCCACTAAGTTAGTTCCTTCACCGTTGTACTTGACAATGATACGAGAGCGATCAATACCATATTTGTTCACTAAGTGATCTACAGCAGTCATAGCACGGTTATAAGATAGCATATCATTGTACTCTGTAGAAGCACGTACATCTGTGTGACCATGAGCAATTACTTTTAGAGAAGGATAAGACTGCATTACTGCTGCTACATGCTTCAATTGTTCGTATGCTTCTGGACGTAGGTAGTACTTGTCTAAATCAAAGTGTACCATTGGTAAGTACCAGTCTTTGAGTGTACCACCACCTACACCACCACCAAGTGGATCATAAGTTTCATCTCCAATAACCAAAGTTGGGCTTTTGCCTGTTTCTGGATCACCAGGAATTACTTTTACATCATCAGGAGTGATAGGTTTTGGTACTTGAGCAACACCTGTCTCATCAATAGGATATCCAATTGGAGAGTAAGGCTCTTTATCTGTAGTGTTCGGAATTCCGTCACCATCTGAGTCCAAAGAACGACCTTTGCTATCTACTTCTGTATCTGGTGGAGTATCAGGCTCCTCGTCTAGTGCATTAGGTACACCATCTTTATCCGTGTCAGTAAACCAATCATCATCTAGTTTTTCTTTCAAGTCTGCAATATCTTGCATAGGGAAGATCAAAGGATTAACAAACCATAGTGGCTGAATCGCTTTATCTTTTTTACCAATATGGAAGTTAAGACGTAAACTAGTGTAATGTGGGATATCAATGTTAGAAGTACGAGATCCATTCTCTTTACGGCTTTTTCCATCAAAAAAGTCATCATCTGAGATAAATGCTTGATGTTCTAGAGCAATAGAGATACGTTTAGAAATCAAAAATTCTAAACTCAAACCAACATTAATGAAAGGATTGATAACCATACGATTGTCATCATCTCCTATAGTCAATAGGTTATTGGCATTTTGCTGAGCTAGTGTTTCATAATCACCATCTAGTGCTCCACGCAATTCATTGATGATACTATTTCTGTCCGCTAGTTTTTTAAGATCATATTGACCAGTAGCTGTTTTGTTAGAAATGGCATTCATATCTGCCGTATAAGGATTGCCATTGGCATCCAAAGCATCTATTCTAGTTTGGTACAAGTTAGCACCTAAACCTAAGATTAGATTCAATGCCCATTTATTGCTTCTTTTGTGGAATTTGATATTGTTCAAATTGTAAACAGTCTGTAAAGACAAGGCATGATGTTGTACAATTCTGTAGTTGCTATAGAATACATCTGCTGTACCATATTTATCTACTGCTTGAACATTACCTTCTTGATCAGTTCTGGTAAACGGAGAAACATTAGGAAATGCACGAACACTAGAACCTGCGTAATTAATTCCATTTGCCTGTCCGAACATGTATTCTGCTTTCAAAGAAAATACATATCCAATAGATTTTCTGACATGAAGAGATGCTCCCCAACCGAATGCTGGTTTAACATCACCACTTACCAAAAAACTACCTCCACCTAGACCAATTTGCCACATATCTCGTGGACGTCCGGGGAACTGGTTTTTACCAGCACGCCATTCTTCATGTCGAGCTTTGTGAGCTTTGATAACAAAGTTATCATCTGTTGGATTTACTGTGCCTTGTGCACTAGCTTGTGAAGCTAATAATGAAAACGTAGTAAATAGTCCAACAGCTAAGTTTAATTTTTTAACCATGGTTAACTATAAAATTTAAATGTTTTGAGTTTGTTTTAAGTTTTAAATGTTTGGTGTAGTAGTCATTTTCGACAAAAGTATAAAAAAGAATCTTTATATACAACAATGATTGTCATTCTATTAAATAATATTGCTAAGTCTTATCTTAAGATAACTACATTAGCTTTTTTAGTGCAATAGTAAGTCCTGTTGTAGACAAATGTGTTTGTGCTGGGTTTTCATTCTGAACATCTTGCAATGCTTTTCGAATGGTATTGGAGACATCATTAAAGATGCCTTCACCAGTTACTTCTACATTTGGTTGCATCAGGTAAGCAAATACTCTAGCCATACCACAGTTAGCAATAAAGTCAGGAATAATACTTATTTTTTCATCTACATATTTTGCTGTTGGACCAAAGAAAATTTGATCATCAACAAAGGGGACATTCGCACCACAAGAAACTACTTTTAGACCATTTGCCATCAAGCGATCAATCTGCTCTTTTGTAATCAGCTTGGAAGCAGCTCCTGGTATGAAAACATCAGCCTCTAAATCCCAAATTTTTGCATTGACTTCGTCAAAAGAAAGCATATTGTCCGCATGTAGCGTATTTCCATCTTTATTCAAAAACAATGTTTTGACTTCTTCGAAAGACAACCCTTCTTCATGTATGATACCACCAACACGATCAATAATACCAATAATTTTGGCTCCAGCCTCTGCTAAATAATAAGCTGCTGCTGCTGCTACATTACCCCAGCCCTGAATAATAACCTTTTTACCTTCCAAATTGTTTTGGTGATAAAGGTCGTAATAATGCACAACTGCTTCAGAAACACCATATCCTGTAATCAAATCTGCTACTGCAAACTTACTTTCGACAGAAGGAGTATAGTCAGGGTTTTCTACCACTTGGGAAACTCCTTGACGAAGTTGACCTAATATTTCAATACGTTCTCCCTCATTAGATTTGAAATGTCCTTTAACGATCCCTTCTTGAGGATGCCAAAGACCAAGTTCTTGTGTAATTGGAATAACATCTTTTAATTCATCTACATTCAAGTCTCCTCCAGTACCATAATAGTTCTTTAGGATAGGAATGACTGCTTTGTACCAACGACGAAGTACAGCTTCACGACGAGGGTCTTTGGGGTCAAAGTTAATTCCTGATTTTGCTCCCCCTATATTAGGACCACAGACAGAAAACTTTACTTCCATTACTTTTGCCAATGAGACAACTTCTTCTTTGTTGAGTCCTAATCGCATACGGGTACCACCACCGGCAGCTCCTCCTCGTAACGAGTTAATAACAATCCAACCTTTAGCACCAGTTTCTGCATCTGTCCATTCAAATACAATTTCGGGTTCTTTTTGCTTGTAAGCTTCCAATAACTTTTCCATAGTAGGCTAATTTTGAGTGCAAAGATATAATTTTAGCCAAACAACTCTTTCTTTTGTCAAAAAAAAGAGTAACTTTTTAGCATTGATACGAATAAATAGAGCAACTTGTCACTTACTTAACTGTTAATCTTTCTTTTTACAATAAATACGCATGGAACTTAAGCACTTTTTGAAAGATTTTATTGAAGAATCAGCACCTCTAGCTTCTTTGGAGGAATACCAGTATTCTGAACACTTATTACATTATAGAGGACAGTCAGTGGATTGGGCAACGGTTGATATAGCTATATTATACTGGAAAGTGCCAGACTTGAAAGTAATAAAAACAGCGTTGAATGCCCTAGCTACTAATTTCAAAAAAGGGCATATTATTGATTTAGGGGAAGTATTGGAGGATAAAATTCCACTATTAGAACTAATTGAATGGTTACTAGAGAAAAATATATTTCCGCTTATTATTAGTAGCGACGAGATGGTGTCAGCTATACAGATGCAGGCTTATGAACGTAGCAATGAACTATTGAGTTTAGCTCTAATAGATAGTCGCCTTCCTTTTTCTAGCTATACCCCTAAGGGACTGATCAACCAGCTTTTGGAATGGCATCCGAATCTACTCATTCACCTGAATTGTATCGGATATCAAAATTATTTGGTGAATCAGGCTAGTGTCGATTTTCTAGAGGATAAGTATTTTGAAGTACATCGATTAGGAGCTATTCAGACAGATATAGGACAGGTAGAAGCGATGGTAAGGGATATGGATTTGGCCACCTTTGATATCAATGCGATTAATAGCAGTGCTGCTCCTGCTCGTTCTTTCATGAATCCTAATGGATTTAGAGCAGTAGAGGCTTGCCAGATTGTGCGTTATATGACTATGAGTGAAACGCTTCGTTCATTGAGCTTGACGGGTTTTGACCTCTCGCTTGATTATAGAGGACAGACGGCAAATTTGTTAGCTCAGTTGATCTGGTTTGCGATAGAAGGGTACTATGCTAGGTTGGGGGAGTATCCAGTAGATACTTCTCAAATGAATGCTTATTTGGTTGATAATCTTGAACTGGGGCAACCAATTACTTTTTATAAGAGCTCTAGGAGTGATCGATGGTGGTTGGAAATTCCAAAGGCAATTGCTCCTAAGCATCAGTTGATCGCTTGCTCTTATCAAGAATATAAACAGAGTTGTGATGGTGAACTCCCTGATCGTTTGTTGAGTGCAATCAGTAGATTGGGATTATAAATCCCAAAAAGAACGAGGTTTTTTGTAATGATGATAGGTTCTGATAATACTTCGGATAAAGTAATGACTGGAAAGCAATAATAAAACTACTCCAAGGAAGTAGGTTAAGTAAATGAGTGTATTGATGATTAGTGTTCCATAATAGCCTAAAGTGATTACTCCCACTAGTATCGCAAAGACCAGCAAAAGTGTACTAATCTGACTAATTTTCTTAATGTGAACTAGGTAGCGACTGAGGTACCAGTCAGCATGTTGCTGCACCATATAAGAGGCATAGGTTGTTTGCCAAATAGTGAGGGCAATGCCATAGAATATCAATAGGACTCCTAGGGTAATATCAGTATAAATAATTTGCAGTAGTAACCCCATGAAAAGGAGTAATTGTATGCTTATGTCTGCAATCAATCTAATTTTAGTACGCATCTCAATCGTTTTTTAGAGCGATTTTTTTGTAAAAAAGCATCAGTACTCCAGCACATATCGCCATGAATAAAGTCAAAATAGCAAAAGTATAGATGACATTGCCAGAATGATGGAAAAATGGAAGACTAAATAAAGCTAAAAAGAATACTCTTGCCAAAGCATTGGATACAAAAAAGATACTATTGGCTCTTCCCATGACTTGATTGGGTAATACGGTGAATAAATAAGATACACGTATAACCCTAATTCCAGCATTTGTAATTCCCAAAAGTAAACTGACGGCATAAAAAATGACAATTCCTTTGGTTGATATCAATAGGAGGTATTCTCCTATGGTAATAAACATCAGTAGTATGATGGCTTTGACAAATGGAGTACTCTTAAATATTTTTTGGATGGTGAGTCCTGCTATAATAGCACCACTAGCATAAAAAATCTCAGAGATGGCAAAGACTTGTTGAGCATGTTCAGGTTGTAGATGTTGTTCTACGTAGATTGGTGCTAGATTGAATACATGTAGCAAAACGACTACAAAAACAGCATGAGTTGCTACACCAAAAATAAAGATATAGGGGTGTTCTTTGAGGTATTGATAGCCAGTATTGAGTCGTTTCCATATACTTCCTACTTCATCATTCCGTTCGACTAGGGGAATGTAATTAAGAAATAAAATAAGTATCAAAGAAACAAAATAGGTGCTAGCATCTAGGGCAAATATTTGAGCCAAAGACCAAGACTCAAATACAAACGACTGAAAACCGCCCCCTATCAGCAAGGCAGCTCCTGCTCCTGCCAAAGCAGAGGCGAGTTGACTTTGTACTTCAATATAGCTGGCAATTTTTCCATAGTTCTCTTTTTCGGTGATTTCCTGCATGAAGGCATAAAAACAAGGATAGTGTAGGTTGTAATTCCAGAAGGTAAGTGCAAATACAGTAGCTGCCAAATAGGGCGTTTCTACCCAGCCATTGAATTCTAATAGAGCTATACTTCCTATTGCTACCCCATTGACCATATTCAATAATAGAAATATTTTTTTGCGATTGTATTTGTCTATCAGAGTACCACCATAAGGAGACCAAAACAAGCTTACTATGGTAATTAATCCATAAACAATATTGAACCAATTAGAAGTATTTTGTGCTGCAAAGTACATGGGAATAGAAATCATGCTAATCCCTTGAGCGATACCTGATATAAAATTAGCCAGTAGTAGGAGACGAACAGCTGCAACATTTTTCATAGAAATACCTGATTTTTGATTGGACAGCAAGTTAGAGCCATCTGAACAAAAAATCAAACAAACACTACGATATAAAGTTGGGAGTAATTTGATTTAGGAGAGTGCAAAGAGATCTTTAATCTTCTTTATCGTCTGGACAGCCCATACGACTGACACAATCTCCGTTTTTATTAATTCGATAAGAGTCACCATTGGTATCAATCACAAAAGCCGTGTCATTTCGATCAAAATAGCGAGCTTCCTTGTATTGAAATGGAATGACAATCTCATTACCAATATTGATGTAGCCCCATAAGCCATCTTTAGACGCAGCGATGAGTTTCTGAGAAATAGATCCAATTCGATCATATTCTAATGGAATAATGATTTCTCCTTTTGTATTGATATAGCCATATTTATCGTCTTTTCGTACCGTTGCAAGCCCCTCATAAAATTCAGAAACGCCATCATAGATGATGGGAATGACAATCTCACCTTGTGGATTAATGAAGCCACGTTTATCTCCTTGGAGTACAATGGCTCTATTATCTATAAAACGACTGATTTCGTCATACTCAATGGGTACTAATAAACGACCAGTACGATCTATAATTCCTTTTTTATCATCTTTTTGAACTAGAAAGCCTACTTGGTCATAAATGACTTTTAGCTCATCATATATGGCAGGAACAATGACTTTCCCTTCTTTATTTGCTACTCCTTGTTTGTTGTCTTTTTGTAGGAGCAGTTCTCCTGTTCTATTTTCTGTAATCAAATCATAATCAAAAGGGATAATAATATTTTTTTCTATATCTATAATTCCCCATTTTTCGTTTGATTGCACAATGAATCGTTGATGGTTAGTGGCTCTTATTTTGTCATATTGAGGGCGTATTTTTTTATTATTGACTAAATCAATAACACCCCACTTGTTTTCTTTTTTTATTCGAAATTGGGCATTAGAATAAGTAAGTACTTTAATTTCTTGGTATTCTAGTGGAATAATGGTGTTTTTATTATCATCTACTACCCCCATTTTACCTTCTTTTTTTACGATAATCAAGCCAAGTCTTGAAAAATGCTCATAGCTAATGAGATCATAGACAATAGGGAATTCTAGCTCACCTTCTAGTGTAGCAATACCCCATTTTTCATCTTTAGAGAGATGTATTTTTTTAGAACCTCTAGGGATTGAAAGTTGATCATAAATAATAGGAAAAATTAGTTCGCCACTTTTATTAATTATCCCCTTTTTTTTATCTTTTTCGATCACAAATAGCGTAGGAGTAAGATAGCTGATGTTATCATAGATAGTAGGGGCTATTACTTTGTTTTGGGTATTGACGACACCACTCTTACCTTCTTTTTCGACAATAGCAATCCCATTGTCCCCTATACTAATGTAGTCATACTGAATGGGAATTGTAATTTTACCCTGTTGATCCATATAGCCTATTTTTCTGTCTTGTCTGACTCTATATAGGTCATTTGATTTAGTCTCTATTTCGTCATAAGTAATAGGAGCAATGATTTCATTTTTTTGATTAATCAAGCCATATTTTTTATTGTTCTTGACAATAGCAACTCCATTATTGAATGGTAGAATTCTATCGTAGATAAAAGGAATTTGTATTTCATTATTTCGAT
>CAYOJF010000108.1:14382-17105 GCA_964404215.1 uncultured Aureispira sp.
TTGAATGGTAGAATTCTATCGTAGATAAAAGGAATTTGTATTTCATTATTTCGATTAATCAAGCCATATTTTTTATTGTTCTTGACAATAGCAACTCCATTATTGAATGGTAGAATTCTATCGTAGATAAAAGGAATTTGTATTTCATTATTTCGATCAATTTGCCCCGATTTACCATCCTTAGTCACAATAGCCACTCCATCAACAAAGCCATAGCTGCCATTATAAATCAAGGGGATGATTACTTCTCCTTTTTTGTCTATATAACCAACTTTAGTTGTTCTGTTTTTTAAGGAATATTCGTCAAAAGGTTGGTTAGGGTCAATGGGAAATGCTTGTTCAACATAATAAGAGCCTTCTTTAGAGGGAAGTATCGTATTATAGATAGGGGGAGCTATTACTTGTCCTTTGGTATTGAATAGTCCTGTAGAATCTGGTCCATTGGATACTAAGATTAAATTATTAGGCAGAGAAAGTATTTCAGCATATTCTAAAGGTATGATTACTTTTCCTTCTCGATTGATGAGACCATACAATCCCTCTTTTTGCACAATAGCTACTTGCCCCAAAAAACCACTCGTGTACTCATAGATACATGGAATAATTTCTTTTCCTTGTTTATTCACAAATCCAATTTTCCCTTTTTTTATGATACCAGCAATATCACCAGAGAAAGCAAGTATTTTATCATAGATACAAGGAGTAATCACTTTCCCTTTTTGATTGACTAGTCCTACCTTGTCCAGCTGTGTTACTTGAAACAAACTATTACTGGCAGTAGGTAGAATTTGGTTATAAATAAAAGAACCTATTTCTTTTCCATAAGGGTCTATAAGACCATATTTATCTTCTTTTTGAGCGATTGCTAAATGACCATAATAAGAGGTAAGTGATTCATACTGAAAAGGGACAATGATTTCTCCTTTAATAGTAATCATGCCTTGTTTTTGGTCTTGATTGGTAGCCACAACTAGACCATGGTAAATACTAGTGCTGAATGAAGTATAAGTAGGGGGGAGAATTATTTTTCCATCTTTACTAATAAGTCCTTTTTTGTCTCCTTTCTGAACAACATAAATATGATTGTAATAGATAGACCCCATAGCTTGGTATTGGATAGGAATCACTATGTTTCCTTTTGTGTCAATGAGTCCTAATTGGTCACCTTTAATTACGATAGCTCTTTCGTTTTCAAAATAAGCCATTTTATCATAGATGCATGGGATAACTATTTTGCCTGATGTATCTATAAAACCATATTTGCCTGCTTTGCCAATACCAAGTAGTCCATTGCGGAAAGAATAGTGTACTTCATCATAAATAAAAGGAAGAATTATTTGACCTTCTTTATTAGTTATTCCCCATTTACCCTCTTTTCTGTCTAGTAGTCTATTAGCACCAATATTTTTTGTCACTTGATTGGTGGTTATCAGGCGTCTGGTAATAGGACTGAGGGAAACATCTATTTGATAGGTCTCATTATTGTTACTTTTGGTATTAAATACTGTGGACGTACTATTGCTGGATATACTTTTGTATTGACAAGGAATTACTACCTTTCCTAAGGTGTCAATTACTCCATATTGACCGTTTTGGCGAACAATACTATATCCTTGGTGGAAATTTCCGATTTGATCATATTGTAATGGTAACAAGATATTTCCACTACTATCCAATAGTCCTTTTTTCGTATTATTAGTTGCTATAAAAATTGCATGATTATAACTGGGCTTTAGAAAGTCATAGGTTAGAGGAATAATAGGGTTGTTTTTGGAGTCAATGACTCCTGCTTTACCGTTTAGACTCACTAAAATAGTCCCATCAGGCATTCTTTTGGCAAAATCATACTGAATAGGAATAATTTCTTGCCCCTTTGAATTGATGAAACCTGTTAGGAAATCTTTAGAAACTTGTGCTAAACCATTGGTGAAATCCCAAACATAATCGTAAATAAATGGAATCTTAATATTGTTTTTTTTGTCAATAAATCCTGCATTAGCTGCTTTTTTGGCTCCAGCTAGACCTTCCGAAAAATTACGGACATAAGTATATTCAAAAGGAATAATAATATCCCCCTTTCTATCCAAAAAACCAAACTTTGTTTCTTTTTCCATTCGAACCAAACCTTCCTTGAAAAAAGAGTGATAAGCATCTATATACATCATGTAATAGGTATAGTCGCTTTCAAAATGGTTTATAGTTTTTTGGTCATCATAAGCTACATAGACTTCATTAGGTGAGATGCGAAAATTAAGGCTTTCATGGAAGTTAAATAAATTATCATAGACACAAGGGATGACCATTTTTCCTTTTTTATCAATGAATCCAAATTTTCCTTGGTTCATGACTGCTGCTAATCCATTATCAAAACTCCAAGCAAAATCATACTGAAGGGGAATAACGACTTGCCCCTTTTTGTCTATAAATCCATAACGGTTTTTAGAAGAAACACTAGCCAATCCTTCTTTGAAATGACCTGCATCATCATATCGGGGAGGAATAATAATTTGCTTGGAGCTGTCTATAAATCCATACAGTCCATCTTGGTTTGTTTTTAACAAACTTTCTTGATAAATGGAGGTTGAGTTTTTAGCATGTCCGATATTTTGGGAAAATATACTGCTGTTGTAACAGGAGAGTAGCAATATGATTAAGAGGTGTCTTTTGAGCATAACTATATTTAGGTTTTATATACTCAAGTATACTGATTCTATTTCTAATTA
>CAYOJF010000109.1:0-16958 GCA_964404215.1 uncultured Aureispira sp.
TCATTTTCGCCCAAATCGTTGATTTTGAAGAACTTAATTCTTAAACATGCTCTTAGAAGTTGTTCTATAAAAATACTAAAAACATTTTGCTTCCAAAAAAAAGACTTACTCATCTAGTAATGAGTAAGTCTTATATTATATTTTTCTCTAAACAGAATTACTTATGCTTGAGCAATATAGTGTTGTAGGCGTTCTTTAGAGAAGCGTTTCGTTCTCCTCTTCATAATTTCGATTGCTTCCGCTTCGTCTTTGAACGTATCTCCATTGATATTAACCAAATATTTAGTCAGTGTTTGATAACGTTTGAACATCAATAATAAAAACACCAACTGAAAATCTAATCCTTCAAAAATAAGCGACTGATTTTTAGCATATTTATCAATGTTTGCCTGAAAATCTACTGGCATATCTGTCCAGTGCATATTAGGTACTAAGTGGTGTCCAATATGATATCCATCATTAAAACACTTTTGATTGTAGCCCGAATTGATACACGTAATACTACTTTTGTAGTCATTATCTGGCTCATCTGGGTCCACAAAAGCATGCTGTCCCCAATTGCCTGACATCATTGCTAAACGAATAATAATCAATGGTAAAATAAAGACTACAACCGTCGCTTTCAGACTAACAACATAGGCCATAGCGGCTAAAAAAACATAATAGCTATACTCTACCATACCCGCTTTTCGTGCAATAGCATTTCTTTTTTTGCCCAAAAAGTACTGTGCCAACTCAATGACACCAATGAATAAAAAACGAAGGTAATAGTGCATAAATCCAAAGAAACTATCTCTCTGAAAAGGCATTGTAGAACTTTTGTCTTCAGGCATATTCCCTTCAGCATGGTGCATCCCCATATGATGAATAAAATACAAATCTGGAGACTGTCCCATAAAAGGCCCTAGAATCCAAGGAATATATTTATTCCAGTTGTTATAATCTCTTTTGAAAAAAGGGCGGTGACTCGTATTGTGCAACATCAAAGTGTAAGGTCCCAAAAAGATACCGATACACAAAATTAGATGTACAACTGCCCCCACTGTCCACCAAGTACCTTGTAGTAATGGAGTATACAATAAAATAGCAGAAGGAATAAGTAAGAGGGTGATTTTGATGGCGAGATATACAAAAGGTAAATCTCTTTCATCACGGATCATCTTTAAGAAACGCTCATCTGTACTCGTCAATGCACGTTTTTCAAAAATAGGATCTGTGATTTTTGGCAATGCTCTCATTGATTGATTTTTTAATCCAAAAATATTATTTTTTGCTGCCTATTCGATGAAGTTATTTAAAAAGTCCGTTTGTGATAAAATGAAGCGTCTTTTTAAACAACTTCTATTTGGTGAGTTGAATATTCAGTGGTGCAAAGATACGAATTTATCAAAAAGATGCCTATCAATCTTCATAAAAGACACGAGGAACTCTGTCATTTATATTCGTTAGTACTTCATAGGCGATGGTATTCATAGTATCAGCCAATTGATGCACCCGTTCTTTATCATCAAAAACTATCACTGTATCGCCTACCTTCGCTGTCGGAATAGCAGAAACATCCACAAAGCACATATCCATGCAGATATTTCCTATTGTGGGAGCTAACTGCCCATTAATTTTCATTGCAAAATTCCCATTGCCTGCCGCTCGTAACAATCCATCAGCATAACCAATTGCCAATACTGCAATTCGACTATCTTTTTTAATTTCTCCTTGTCGACCATACCCAATTGTTTGTCCTTTAGTAGCTGTTTTTATCTGCAAAATAGTAGTTTTCAGCTTCGCAACCGATTGCAAATCTAAAGTCAAATCTCTCGAAACACCATACAGTCCTATTCCGAGACGTACCATATCCATTTGGTGATTATTGTAATGAATGATTCCAGCAGAATTCAGAATATGTAAAATCGGAGTAATAGATAAACGCTCTTTGATTTGGTGAGCCAACTGTTCAAATTCCTGAATTTGAAGATAAGTGTACGCTCCATGTTTCGCTTCATCTGCTGCCGCCAAATGAGCAAATATACTTTCTATCTGAATACATTGCAATACACTTAAGGCTTCAATTAGTTTAGGTACTTGTTCTGCCACAAAACCCAACCGTCCCATTCCTGTATCCAGCTCAATATGAACAGGATAGTTAGTATTGGAATTGGACTGCAAATAGGACTCAAATGCCATTAATATCTCAAACCCATACAGAACAGGCTGCAATTGATACTGACACAATAGTTCGAATTCAATAGGTGCTGTGTTCATGACTACAATGGGGATACTAATCCCTCTTTTGCGTAAAGCGACTCCTTCGTCAACATAGGCTACCCCCAAATAATCAACATGGTGATATTGTAATAGTTGGGCTACTTCTACACTACCACTACCATAAGCAGAAGCTTTTACCATAGCCATCAATTTTGTGTTCGGTTGGAGCTTTCTTTTGTAGGCATACAAATTATTCTCTAATGCCGTCAAACTGATTTCAAGCATGGTGCTATGAACTCGTTTTTTCAGTTGTTGAGCTACTCGTTCAAATTCAAATTGGCGAGCCCCTTTTAGTAAAATTGTTTCTTGACTAAAAGTAATGTCTTCGAGATTAATTGCCTCTAAAAAAGTATCCGTATCCGTATAAAAGTAAGTTTCCGCAATCGTACTAAAAAGCCATTTTTGACGAATAAGTTCTTCTCCTACACCAATGATTCGCTGCACACCATGCTGCTGTAATAACGCCGCAATATCAACGTACAAGTTATATTGATTAGACTCCACTATATCCGATAAAATGACCGTTTTTGTGTAGTTTGTATGTTTTTTGTGTTTTTGAGTCAAAAAGTCCATTGCAATCTTGACTCCCTCAAAATCATTATTATAACTATCGTCAATAATGTGACATTGATTGATCCCCTCTTTAAGTTCCAACCGCATCGGCACATCTTTTAGATATTGCAATTGTGCTTGAATCTGCTGAGGAGTTGCTCCTAAATATAATCCTGCTATTATCGCATGAATACAGTTCTCAATAGCTGCTTGATTAGAGAATGGAACTACTAATAAAAATTCATAAAAAACAGGATGAGTAAAATTAATCTCCGTCGTACCGTTATCTAGTTTTACAATTTTGATCGGTATATCAGCTGCTTTATCTACCCCCCAAGCTATAGCCCGTGACTCTAATCCTCTTGCTACAATTTCATCTCGTATTTTTTCATGTTCGTACCGATAAATAAGGCATTTACAATTCTTAAACAAGACTAATTTTTCGTGTATTTTCTGTGTTTGTCGACCAAAACCTGCTGCGTGAGCCTTCCCAATATTACTGAATATACCGATAGTAGGTTGAAGGATAGATTCTAGTTTAGTCATTTCATTAACTTGAGAGATCCCTGCCTCAAAAATTGCTAAATCATGATTAGATTTCATTCCTAAAACAGATAAAGGCACCCCTAATTGTGAGTTATAACTCTTGGGACTTTTAATAATATTAAATTGCCCCTGCAATAATTGAAAAAGCCATTCTTTAATCGTTGTTTTACCATTACTCCCAGTGATGGCGATGGTAGGAATATCAAATTGTTGGCGATGAAATGCGGCCCAAGATTGTAGTGTCTGTTGCACATTGGGTGTATACACAATTTGAACCGATTTATATTTTTTGGTTAGAGGAGTGCTCAACACAAAATACCTCACCCCTTTGGCATACAAGTCCTCCACAAAAGCATGCCCATCAACTTTATTTCCTTGCAAAGCAAAAAAAATGGTCTGTTCAGGAAAGAGAAGCTTTCGGCTATCTATCAATGCTATTTTATCTTTCCAAAATTCTGCTGTAAAATCCATGTCTATCTAAGCCTTATATTTAATGGGCAATAAAATTTCGACTGCAGTACCCATAGCAATAGAGTCCTCATCTTCTAAATCTATGACTTTAATCAGTGGATGATTGGACTTTTGTTTCATCGTTAGGTAAGCTAATCGTTGTTCTGTAATTTTGATACCAAGGGATTCATGCTTTTTGTCTGACTTAAATTTAGCCGCTGCTGCCCTACCAATACCATTGTCTTGTACAATACATTTTACAAAGTCTTGATTATAATCCTCAAAAATCACTAACAACTTCCCCTTTTCTTTCTTGCGAAGCAATCCATGAATAATCGCATTTTCGATAAACGGCTGAATGACCAAAGGAGGAATCATCACAAAATGAGCATCTTCTATTTGGGTTACATTTACTTCAAAATCAAATGCTTCCTTAAACCGTCGTTGCTCGAGTTCTATATAATTATCTAGAAAATCAATCTCTTGTTGCATAGGAATGTAGGTTTCTCTTGTATTCTGCAAAATACGCCGTACCAAACGAGAAAATTTAGCCAAATAAATGCTGGCGGCACTATTGTCACCAATCGCAATCAAACTCTGAATTGAGTTCAGCGAATTGAACATAAAATGAGGATTCATTTGTGAACGCAAAGCTCGCTGTTCTAGCTCTGTTTCTCGAATCTGAGATTTCAATCCATTTTGCCGAAGAATCAAAAAACCAATGATCAAGGCTAGCCCTAAACCGATCCCTAATGCCAAAATCACATAAAAATTTTGATTATTACGCAACTCCTGTATATTGATTTCTTTATTTCTCAATTCTATTTCTAGTGCTTGGTTTTTTGTCTTTTCTTCCAGTTCCTTTTTCTCTTTCTTCAACACTTTTGCATTATGTTTTGTCTGTATTTCGGCTATAGCACGACTCTTGTCTCTGTCTAGTATCGAATCTTTCACTACCGTATACTTGCGATAATACATCAAAGCTTCTTCATATTTCCCACTGCTGTTATAAGTCGATGATAGCTCTTTATACAAATTTTGCAAAGGAGTTTTCGCACCAATATTATTGACTATTTTCAATGCTTTTTCTAATAAAACAATTGCTTTTTGGGGTTCGTTCTGTTGCTGTTTCACTTTTGACTGTCCTTCCAATGCTCTTGCTTCGCCCAATTGATCTTTTAGTTTTTTATACTGCTTCAGTGCAGTATAATAGGCATTATCGGCTTTATCCCAATCCAAATTAGCGTAGGCAATCTCTCCCAATAAAAAATCGCCGTAAGCTATCATCCTTTTTTGTCCTTTTTTCTTAGCTACTCCAATGGCTTCACCTACTATTTCGGCAGCCTTATCTATGGAAGATTGTTGCAAATAGGCTACTCCAAGATCTAAAGAAAGACTAGGATTGGAAGTTCTCGTTTTTATACGCTTTGCCCGCTCCAAAAAATAAAAAGCTTGTTCTGTTTCATATAAAATCAAATAAGCCTTTCCGACCATTTGATAGGCCTGTTTTTGCAAAATACCATCTACTTCTTTTTCCGCTAATTTTACCGCCTGAAGCAAATACTTAATGGCCAATTGGCTATGTCCTTTAAGAGCATAAACCCACCCCAAATTACTATATGCTATTACCAAAGCCGTATTATCTGAAGAAACAGTCGCTAACTCCATTGCCTTGACACTTGCCTCAATACTCTCCTCATAATCACCCAAAGCAATGGCTATCTTTGCTTTATCTGACCAAATCAAACTAGCAATTGGTTTAGCTGCTAGTGCTCTATTTTCTACCATGAATTGCATAGCAGATTCATTTCTTCGGTTGGCCCGTCCTATATCTCGCTCATAATAATAAGCTGCTAGTTGGTGCCATGCCTCCAATCTTTCGATAGAGGTTCCCTCTTTGGATTGAGTCTCTAGGGCTGTTATCGTCTTCGTCTGTGCTGTGATTGTATTTAGATTCCCCCAACCTAACAACATCGCCATAAAAAATAGAATGTATCTCATAATTCTGCTTCAATTACTCGTTTCTGTATCAATTGACTATTATTGAAGAACATAAAACAAATGTTACTCGATATCAAGGCAATGATTTTGGTGTAATAAGTTAGATTAAGAGCATCTATGTAAGAGGGATAAGCATTAAAAATGCTCTTTTCAACTTTTCCCATCAAAAAATACCAAACGATAGAGACTAATAATAGATAAACAGCTATCGCAAATATGTATAACAGTAGATTTGGAAACCGAGCAATAAAAACACTCCACAAAGCTGCTCCCCAAGTATACTCACGGATCTGTTGCCCCCAAATTTGATAAATCATATATATAATATAAAATGGCAAAGTCACATACAACTGTAAGGAAACTAGCTGGGCAAATTGAGCCGTTGCTAATCCGTAATTGAAAAAATACTGATAACTAATCAGTAATAAAATAAGATTACCTATTAACAGTATTACATCCGAAACACTTAAGTAATACCAACGGTGTTCTTTTGTTATTTTAACTTCGTCTAAGACTTCCATCTGTTTTGAGTATGCTAAAAAATAGCTAGTTGACAAATCTAAAATCAAACCCTGTGAGGATAATGTTTATTATCCATAATAACTCTTAGAGCATTTAATGCTTCAAATTTTTAGAATAAAACCAGTACAAGAAAAAACTATCAAATAATAGCATGAATAGATCCCAAAAGATACCTATTGTTTGAAATAGTTCTAATAAGCTAGGGTTAATAAATTCTAAAAAAAACTGAAGCATGATACCCACTAAAAAACGATAAAAAAAGAGACCTTCTGTTTTACTCCAATAACTCGCTATACTATTCTTATATAAATGCTTTACAACTATTTTCAATATTATAATTGCCATCAATGGAGCAATAAATAATTGTTCAAAGGTGTTGGTGGTTTCTAAGTCTTCATACACCAATAATATGTAAGAAGTTCTTACAAAAATAGTAACAAAAAAATAAAAAAAATAAACTGTCCAGAAATCGTATTCAACAGGTCTTTTATTATGCTCTAAATCATCTAACAACTCATTCATTACTCGCTTACTACTTGTCTAAAAAAACGTCCTGTAGAAGGTTCTAATATATAATGAATTTCAGTTTCATTTTCTTCCTTTTTCAATACCTCTATTCCCCTTTTGTCTGTCACTATTTTTTGCTGCTTTAGGGTATTTTCTGTAACAATAGTATAATCTGCCGCTATAGCTGCCATTTGTTCTTCTTGGTAATAATTAGTTCCTCTATCCCACGCAATTTCCTTGCTAATAGGAATAGCATCTAGCACAACACCTTCGTAATTATAAATGACTAAAAAAGCGATGTCGTATTGATGCCAAGCATTGTCTACATCCAGTTGGATCAATAGCCCAACATAACTCTTCGTATGAATCAGTTTACAAATAGCCCGATAACTCTTCTCGGCGGAGTCATACTCCTGTGGCTTCATCTTCCAAAAATTGAGTGGGGCAATACTAGACATACGTACCTGTTGCAGAATAAACCGATTCACAAGCATATAAGGCAAAAAACTATCAAAATCTGCCAAGCTCTTTTTATCCATTCCTCGTTTCCACCTAAATTTTGTTTTTTTGATGCTCTTTGGAATTCGCCATGGCAATCCTGCCTCTAGATCAAAGTAATTGAGCATTCCTTGAAATAATCTTATTTTATCAAAATCCAAAGCAACTTCCTTCCTTCCCTCTGGCTGATAAATCGCTTCTAATGCAAGAGAATAGTTTTTTTCTTTGTTTGCTTCGCTCCAATTTCCATCTAGTTGACTCCAATCTTGACTGTACTTGCCTTCAAAATAATTTTCAATTTTATTTCCTTTTTCTCCTAATTCCTGCAATACTATTCTGTTATCTAGCTCTAGCTGCCCTTCAAATCTGATATCCTTCCGATATTTATCATAAAAATACCTCCCAGTACATTGCTTCCCCTTTATACTCAATTCCATCGTAACTGAATATTGTCCATCTGCTTTTCCCTTGTAACAAACAACAAAAGAAGTATCCACCCAATCTTGAGCAATAATAAAATCACAACTGAGTAAAAATAATAAGCAGAAAAGTAATTTCATTTTTAGAAGGTATTTAAAATTCTATTTTTGAGTGATGAATGAATAGGCACTAAGAGCATGCTCTAAAAGTTAGAGGCCTAACAGATCGCTAATAAAATGAAATAGAAATGAGGCTCATAGTCACTTTCGAAGTGAAATAGGTGATAAGTAGCGAAAAAAGAGATTTTATATTAAAAATTAAGATAATTTTAAATGAAGTTATTGTTCTATACTGAGAGCGACTTTAGAGCATGTTCAAAATTGCTGCCATCAATTTACACCTTCACTTGAGTATTTTGAAGTTTTGTCCTTCACTAAAGTTATTAAAGGTTATGTAAGTAAATTTCGTATGGCGAAGAAAATATCTTTTTCCGATTAGCGGCATCAAATACTCACCAAGTAGCTATGGCTACTTGGTTGTGCTTTGATTAGCTAATCAAAAAAATCTATCTCTCCACCTGCATACAACATCCACTTACATAGCCTTTATTATTACATCATCAAATCTAACAAATGAACAAGAAAACTCCTTCTTGTTTTAGAAATAGAAAACAGAACATCCAGTATATGGGAATATACAAGATTATTTGGTAACCTACTACTAGCATTAGAAACCAAATACTAAACGATGAACCTAACTTATTGGTGCGTTCTTCTATTTAGTCTTGGAATACAATACTTTTAAGCATACTACTATTAGGACTACACAAATTCATAAAATAATTTTAAGACACATAGTTTGTCTGACTACTGAACAAGACTTATCTTTGTCCTCTTACTTACCTTCTGTCAATTTCAATCAACTCCATGCGTGATTTATTACAAGTCTTTTGGGCTTATTTTATCAAACCCTTTATTTGGTATTATCGCAAATACATACTTGTATTTATGGTTGCCATGCTGCTGCTAGGCATAGCCAACCAATATGGAGTAATTCGCCTACCCTTCAGTAAATCCGAAGGTATAGAAGCAATGGCGACTAATACAGCCTTAGTCCTACATACCAAAAATTATCAATCAGTCCTGAAAGAAATTGAACAGACCAGTTATGCCAACGACTTGATGGCGGTCTCGTTACTACAAAAATGGAAAAGCAATCTCAACCGTTTGGATTCGCTTTTCAAAGGCACTAAAGACTATGCTAATCTGTTGCAAAAAGCAACGATTACAAGTGGTGCTCAGGTTATCAATAGTAGTGCTGCCGATTGGTTATTTGCCGTCGAAATGCCTGATAACAAACTTGAATTGGAGACATTATTAGCAGCTATGCAACCGACTCAACTCACTGATAATAATTATAGAGGCTATACCATCTATAGTCTTTCTTATGAAAAAGGAAAACGTTTCTCTTTTGCTTATTCCAATCAATTATTACTGATTAGTGCCTCTACTCTATTGGTAGAAACAGGAATAGAGCAGTTAGATGAAATCAATACCTCTATAGCCAATACCGCTAGTTTTGAACGAGTATTGACTTACCAACCCCTAGAAGCAGAAAATCAATTGAGTGTTTATATCAACTTAGAAACCTTTTCTCTACTTGCAGGTGTATTGACTAAAGGTCAATCCAAAATGGTAGAAAAATTAGCTCAACTAGGTTCTTGGATAGGTCTAGATAGTCGTTTTCTGAAAGAAGGTTTTTTGCTCTCTGGCAAACTATACCCTCCTACAGCTACTCCTTTCTTAAAGGAACTAGCTCAACAAACAGCTCCTACCAATAGTAATATAGTACAGTACCTACCAAAAAAAACAGCTGCATTAGTCTATTTAGGGTGGAACAATTTTGAAAAACTCTATGAGAAATCTCATGTTAGTGGTAATCCCAATTTCGAGCGTTATATGCTTTCTTGGATCAGTAGCGAAGTAGCTCTTGTTATACAAGATCCTATTGATGACAAAAATCATTTCAAAAATGATCGACTCGTTTTTGTTAAAGCAACCGATACCCTACTCGCCCGACAGGCACTGACTACCTATGGTCAAAAATATGGTCGATTTAAAAAAGGGCATTATCAAAATTTTGATTTGACAGAGTTAGGACTCAATCATATTCTTGCTCCACTTTTTGGCAACGGAATAGATCCGATCCAAGATGCTTGTTATACCATTGTGGACGATTATGTCATATTTGCCAACTCCACCACTACCCTCCGAAGTTGGGTAGAACAATACACTAGCGGAGAAACGCTAGATAAAACAGCAGAGTATGCAGCATTTGTTCGTCAGATTCAAAAAGAATCTAATATCTATACTTTTATTAGTACTCCACGTTCCTTGAAGTTTTTAAAATACTTGGCTCGCTCAGAATGGCACCAATATCTAACCGATCAATTCAGTAACCTCCAAAACTTACAACCCATTGGAATCCAATGCTATGGCATGGGAGATCATTTTTCTGTCAATATATCCATTAGTCATCTTAAAGTCAATAAACAAGTTAAAAATCAGTCTTCTATAGCCTGGTCTTTTGGATTGGATGAAAAAGCAGCTACAAAAGCCTATACCTTATTTGATGCCTCTGTCAATCAGCATTTCATCCTAGTGCAAGATTCGAGTAGAAGGGTCTATTTGATTGATAACAAAGGAGAAAACCAATGGAAAGAACCTATATATTTACCAAAATTTATCCAGTCAGAAGTTTTTGGAGTTGATTACTATAGTAGTGGAGAGCTACAGTTTGTCTTCAATACCCCAACCAGCATTTATGTCCTCAATAAATCTGGGCGTATTATCAAGAAAATAGATCTAGTTGCTCCTGCCAAAACAGGCATGTTAGTCACTAACTATGGACAAACCCCTTCTTTTTTTGTACCATGCAAGAATGGTTATGTTTATGGATTTGATAAAAATGGACAACCGCTCAATGGTTGGCAACCCAACAAAAATGTTGGTCCCATTCATTTCCCTATGCAGTATATGGAATATAAAGACAAACGCTACTTGATTGCTACCAGTAGAGCTGGCACCAGCAAGGCATTTGATAGCAATGGAAAGTCCCTTTTCCGAAAAGCAGCTTTAGGGTTGAAATTAAATCACTGGGACAACGACCCTAGTATTGGTCGTATTGCTGGAGGAAATACAGACGGTAGCATTCGAATCCTAAATCATAAAGGAAAAGGTTTTAAAATAAATGCCCTTCCTGATATGAACAAAAACGTCTCCTTTGCTTATGCAGATGTGACTGGGGATGAACGCAAAGATTACATTAGGCTACAAGACAGTACTTTAGCTATCCATTATTACACCCCTCAAGAAGATAAAAAAGGACGTATGAAAGAAACTTTTGTCCCAAAAGGTATCTTCCAACTCTCCCACAAAGCTCAAGTCGTATTTGGTGTCAATATGGTCACTCAAGATAAGGACTATATTGGTCTATTCAATAAAGATCAAGGGGCTATCTACTTATATGATACAGCAGGAACTCTACAAAACGGTTTTCCACTAGCAGGGACTTCCACCTTCTCTATCGTAGACTTATTTAATGAAAATCGAAATACTGTAGTCGTCACTAACAACAATAAAATATATGCCTACAAATTACAATAACAAACAGCGAAAGGTCATTTTATATATCAGTATGAGTCTAGATGGTTTTATAGCTACCAAAGAGGACGACCTTTCTTGGCTTTCTGTGGTCGAACAAGAGGGTGAAGATTATGGTTATGGAGCTTTATCTCAATCTGTAGACACCTATATTGTAGGTCGAAAAACATATGAAGTAGTACTAGGACTTACTGGTGGTATTTTTCCGCAAGCCCAACAATATGATTGTTATGTAATTACGACACAAGATAGACCTTCTGTGGATGGGATTACCTTCTATAATGGAGAGCTCACCACACTGATCCAGTCCCTAAAAAAGAAAGAAGGAAAACATATTTATTGTGATGGAGGAGGTCAGATTGTACAGCTTTTGATGCAAGAAGATTTGATTGATGAATATTGTATTTCGATTATTCCAATCTTGCTAGGTGATGGAATTCGACTCTTCAGAGGAAATACGCCTTCTTTTCCACTAAAAACCTTATCCACTAAAAAATATGAAAGTGGCTTGATTCAAGTGAAATATGAACGGAGTAGAGAATAAAGCCCCCTCTACAAAAGTGCTTAAGGTCTCCTAATAAATAATCTTACACAATCCTGCCAAAGCAGAAACCAAGCGAATCGCATCAAAAATGCGTTCTTCTGAAACGCCTAACTTGACCAACGCTTTTTCGTGACTGTCCACACAGAGTTCACACCCATTAATAGCACTGGTCGCTACACTCATCAGCTCAAACAACTCCTTGCCGGCTACTGGATTTCGCATGATATTCATTCGTAAACGAGCAGGCATTTTGTCATACTTTTCATTGGCAGCAAAATGCTTAAAGCGATACAGTACATTATTGGTACTCAACCAAGAAGCACAAGCAATCGCCTCTGCTATTTCTGCTGCTGTTGCTCCTGCATCTTGACTTTTCAATCGGAAACTCTCCAATAAAACAGTATTATTTTCATTAGCAGCTGTTGCTACTCCTAATAAAGCTACTTCTTTAGCAGTCAATGTTTCGCAATCTAATCTAGATTGAATATTTAGCCTCAAGTCTCTTAAATAGGGAGAGTTGCCTTCTTCCAATATAGCTAGACTTTCACTACTGTAGTCAGCTGGTAAACCTAATAATTCTAAAAGTGCTGTTTTCTCTTTGTTCATGTTACTATGAAAATTACGTATAAGATCAAATTCTAATACTCTACTATTAAGCTATTAATCATCATTTAGTTTTAAAAATGCAGTGGTAAATTCGGTAAATAAACGCCCTGAAAAACAAAACCATTTTTTTATTCCAAATAAAAACAATATCCTTGCATAAAAATGTTTTACTCACAATTTCATAACAATTAATATAATACCATGAAAAACCTAATGCTACTCAGCATCCTATTCCTATTGGGAATAACTACGATTACTACTACTCAAGCTCAGACCCGTCAAGCCGACTCTTTGGCTCTCGTCATATTTCATAATTCTTGTTGTGGTATAGTCTGTACACTCAATTGGGACTTTAACCAATCTATGGATAATTGGACTGGAGTGACGCTTACTAATGGGCGTGTAACTAGACTATCTGCTACCCATAAGAACCTAACAGGATCTTTAGCAGACTGGAATCTCTCTGCTTTAAACAGTTTAAGACTAAATAACAATCAATTGACAGGTAGTATTCCTGACTTCTCTAATCTCCCTAATCTAGAATTTTTAAGCTTACACGTGAATCAATTAACTGGCAATATTCCTAACTTTTCTAATCTTTCTAATCTAGAATTTTTAGACTTATCTAGCAATCAATTATCTGGCAATATCCCTAATTTCTCTAATCTCCCTGCTTTAAACAATTTAAGCCTAGGTTACAATCAATTATCTGGCAATATCCCTGATTTCTCTAATCTCCCTGCTTTACAGACATTATTCTTACCTAGCAATCAATTATCTGGCAATATCCCTGATTTCTCTAATCTCCCTGCTTTACAGACATTATTCTTACCTAGCAATCAATTATCTAGCAATATCCCTAACTTTTCTAATCTTTCTAATCTAGGAGAGTTAACTTTAAGTTACAATCAATTATCTGGCAATATCCCTAACTTCTCTAATCTCCCTAATTTATCTTGGTTAAATTTAAGTCAAAATCAATTGACCTTTGAAAATATAATCCCCAATTATAGCCATTTGAATAATCAATTATCTTCCTATCTATATACTCCCCAAGATAGCATAGGCACAGCTACTATAGCAACCCCTACCGTAGGCTCTAGTTACACCATAGACCTAGTAATAGATGACATGGTCAGTACTAATGTTTACTATTGGTACAAAGATGGAGCTTTGATAGACACTACCTTTGGAATTAATGAATACACCATCAGTAACTTTCAAATGGCAGATGCAGGAACCTATACCGCTCAAATCAAAAATACCATAGTCACTAATCCTAGTACTAATAATAGTTGGCAAACCCTAATTCTGCATAGTCGTCCAGTTACCCTCCAGATAGGAACTAGTACAACACCAATAAAAGCACAGCCCCTACAAGTATCTCCTAATCCTGTACAGGATATGCTCTATATCCAGACTCAGCCAGTAACTGCTGACTATACCCTACAAGTCATCAACCTACAAGGACAAATCCTAGAAAATTTGACAGGAAATGGCAATCGTTTATTTATGTTGCCTATGGCAAAATATCCTGCTGGAATGTATATTGTTCGTCTGCAACAAGGAGACGAAATTTGGCAACAAAAAGTAGTCAAGCAATAAGACTCCACGATACCTTTACCAAACTAGAAGGGTGGAATGGCTTATAGCTGTTCCACCCTTCTTTATTTTCTGTTATAGATTCAGACAATTCAAATCATCTACTTTGTTTTATGCCCTTGCAGTCCATAAAAAAGAATGTATAAGTAACACCCAATTGGCACCAAGAAAGAAACCTGAATCCCTAGAGAATCAATCACACTTCCTTGCAATAAGGGGATAAAAGCTCCTCCTACAATCGCCATTACTAATAAAGAAGAACCTTGGCTAGTGTACTTTCCTAAATCTTTGATCGCTAAAGTAAAGATATTGGACCACATAATAGAGTTGAATAAACCTGCACTCAACAAAGCCCATAATGCCAGATGAGTTTCCCCTCCAAATACTCCTATCAAAAGCAATACAATCACTAATAAGCTAAAAATACTCAATGTCCGAGCAGCATCTGACTGACCAAAATAGAACGCAATAAAATTCAATCCAATAAATCCAATATACCAGCTTACTTCTGATAATGCCAATACTTTGAATTCAAATACACCATTGACAAAATCAATTCCTGTTACGATATAGATCAATGCAAAAACAGCGATCGCTGTAAATAACATTCCTCCATATTTTTGAGTATCAGACAACTCTTTTTGCAAAGAAATCGCCCCACATAGCCTTCCTATCATGATTCCTCCCCAATAATACGCTAAGTAGGCTCCTGCTTTGGTTGAACTGAATCCAAAAACGTCTTCCATAAATGGCATTAGCCAGCTTCCCACAGCTACTTCACCTCCTACATAGAAAAAAATAGCTCCAATCCCCCACTTCAATTGCGGAAATTCTGTTACAGAAATACTACTGGAATCAACTGTTTCTTCGTTTGTATAAGCAGGCATTTTAGACAATTTAATCACTATTGCCATCAATAAAAAAGCAACCCCTGCCAGAGCATAAGTAGAAGCAATGGCACTAGGAGTTGGCTCTGTTGCATCTGTAAAAACTTTGAATATTAATAGTGTCGCTACTAATGGTCCTATCGTAGTCCCTAATGAGTTAAACCCCTGTGCCATATTGAGCCGGCTAGAAGCGGTCTCTGATGGTCCCATAATAGCAGCATAGGGATTGGCACAAATCTGTAGTAGTGTAATCCCTGATGCCAATACAAACAAAGCCCCTAAAAACAAAGGGTAAGAATTGGCTTGTGCTGCTGGCCAAAAAGTAAAACACCCTAAACTACAAACGGCTAAACTTAATGCCATTCCGTTCTTGTACCCTATTCGATTAATAGGATCTTTGCCCGAACTCGTAGAGACTAAAAAATAAATTAGCGAAACCACGAAAAAAGCTCCAAAGAAGGAAAACTGTACTAACGAAGCATGAAAGGCTTGTAAATTGAATATTTTCTTGAAAGCAGAAATCAAAGGGTCATTAACCACCGTAATAAACCCCCACATAAAAAACAAAGAGGTTAATAAACTAAATGCTCCTCGATATTGAGGTTGATTTCCTGCTCCCCCTTTTTCCATTGAATAATCGTCCAATGTTTCATTGTTTGTTATTGGTATTGCCATTTTATCTTAAGTATGTTTTCAATAAGTGAATACATATATAATCAAAATACGGCTTAATGACTCAAAAATACCCTAGCTTTATTTCAAGAAATTCTAAAATCTAGAATCGACATAACTTTAGCTTATGCAAGCTGAACAGAGAACGTCTAATAAAAAAGCAATATAAAATTAGTCCTCTTCTTACATTTTTGTACATTTGTAAGCAGCTAAATCAAAATACTGCTTGATTTCAAGGTAGGCTCAGCTCCTACCAATCAATGACTAAAAAACAACTTCAAAACTATAAAATTATATAATGGGTTGGTATAAAAGAGATAAGGAAGGTATTACTACCGCTACTACACAGAAAAAAGAAACACCAGACGGAATCTGGCACAAATGCCATAGTTGTATGCACCGTTCTACTGTCAAGGATTTGGTTGATAATTTGTACTGTTGTCCTAATTGTCAACAGCACGAACGAATAGGCTCTCAAGAGTACTTTGAAATTCTGTTTGATGGTAAATTCAAAGAGCTGTTTGATGATGTACTCGCTCATGACTTTTTAGGCTTTACAGATCTAAAACCATATAATGAACGACTAGAAAGTGCCCGTAAAAAAACAGGTATTGATAGTGCAATTCGTGTTGCACATGGTAAAGTCAATCGCCTTCCTTTAGTGATTGCTGCTATGGACTTTGGGTTTATTGGCGGTTCGATGGGTTCTGCTATGGGCGAAAAAATAGCTCGTGCTATTGACTACAGCATTGAACACAAAATTCCTCTCATGATTATTTCTAAATCTGGAGGAGCTAGAATGATGGAATCAGCTTTCTCACTCATGCAAATGGCTAAGGTGTCTGCTAAGTTGACACAACTAGCGGATGCAAAAGTTCCTTACCTATCCTTTTTGACAGATCCTACCACAGGTGGAGTCTCTGCTTCTTTTGCGATGCTAGGAGATATGAACTTCTCTGAACCTAATGCACTAATTGCGTTTGCAGGTCCTCGTATTGTAAAAGAGACCATTAAAGTCAAAACATTACCAGAAGGTTTTCAACGTGCGGAATCATTGCTAGAAACAGGCTTTCTTGATTTTATTGTGGAAAGAAAAAATTTGAAAGAAAAAATAGGTGATATCTTATATCTATTTAGCAAAGCATAAGACCTCTATTATCAAAAAATCGAAGGAGGCTGTCGGAAAAGTAAAAATCCGATAGTCTCTTTTTTTATTTAGAGGTGTTT